>JAJDNB010000032.1 GCA_022340905.1 Deltaproteobacteria bacterium
GAAAAAGCCGAAGAAAATACCCGCAGCCATGGGGCGTCGGGCAATAAACCGCCAGCGCTCATCCTGCTCGAACAGACTCCGATTACGCCGTATGTTGAGGGTCACGCCCAATGACAGCAGAATTTGCAGGATAAACAGCCATCCTTGTCCTTGCAAAAACTTCCGCCCAGGCCACGAGAGGCTATCAAACCCCTTGCGCAGTTCTCCCCAGAGCCCGGCGCTAAATTGGGCATAATAGTCGGCCGAAAACATGGAGTCAGCTGACTTATTCCAGAGCTGACCGCGCATAGCCAGGAGCAAAATGTCTACTTCCTGCCTCAGTGAATAGAGCCCGGACTGAATGTTTCCCGCCTTCTGCTGCAAAGCTAAAAGAGATTTTAGCTTCTTGCTGATGCTATCGAGTGTTTTATTAATTGTCTTGTCGGCTTTTGCAAAGGTAGGCGTCACTGCCCTAAGCGGCACATCCTTAGGTACTGAAGATCGGAGCTCTTTCCACCTTTGACTCTCCTTTGACCAATCCTCTTTCCAGAGATCGGTTCGATTGAGAGCATTTGTGAGAGAGTCAATAATCTTCTCGAGAGAATCGTCTTGCCTGTTTATATCCCCTCTGAGCTCGGCGAGCTGATCGTAGCCGTAATTTCCAGCAGTCTTTATTTTTTGCAGCTCCTCGGAAAGCTGCTGAGTTCTTTTAGTGATCTTATCCAGATCTTCCTCGGCCCCGGCGAAATTAAAAACCTTTATTAGGTCACTTTCGAGCGCAGCTGATCGTTCGGCAAGTTGTGTGGCCATGGGAACGATTTCGGCCACACTCGGGGCTGCCGGAGGTTCTTTTTTTTCTTCGGAAGGCTGGACGGACTTGTCATTCTGGGCGTATGTTGTGCCGCTTAGAGGCAAAAGCAGCAAAATCACCAGCACTAGAAGAACTCTCATCCTTTGTTTAACCATATCTACCTCCGCCCACTGGATATCATCGGGCTTTCGTCTCGGGGGTCTGCTCAGCCAGTACGTCTCCCTGGAGCACGTATTCTTGCTCAACTTTTAGGGATGGGCAACACCTTGGATCAGTGCGTTGGTGGATCACCATTTTGACCACTATTTTACCGGATCTGATACTAACATCTTCTACCTTTACCCTGTCTCCCAAAAAGACGCTGGCAGCATATAGAGGTTTGCCGTTACCGTTAATTACCGCAGCCAGGTCATAGAAGGTCCCGGTGCCGCCGGGGTCGGATATCAGTACTACCGCAGCATCTTCGACCTCGTCACCATTCAGATCACCCAAGGCCATCTCATCGCTCAACGTTATCACAAGTTCAGTGGCAGACTCTGGCACGACCTTCTCTCTATAAATACCCTCATTCAGTCTTATTTTTCCTTTGGCGGACCATTCAGACCTGTATTCTCCCCGCTTGAGGTCATGTATGGTTAATGGACGGTTTGCAGTCTGGCAGGTCGCCAAAAGGAGCATAAATCCAATAACTAATAGATATTTAAAGACATTATTCCGCAAAAACCGTCTCCATCTTCTTGAAGTAACTCTAGAGAATGTGTTCAATTCCCAAAGTAAGTTCCGCGCCTAAAACTAATACATAGTATGGGTTTGTCAATAAAAAACGGTAGTTAGCTGGCAGGAAATGGCAAAGGAATGCCAATCTTCGGATATCCTGAGTAGAACTTCTTTCCCCTTAAAAATTGAGTTCGTAGCCTAATCCGAGGACAAGAGAGGTGTCGGAGCTCTTTTTTCCGTCCGGCGGATCACTCTTGTAACTGTAGTTTGCCTGAAAATTAAGGTAAAAGCTCTTTACCAGGGCAATGCGAATACCCTGCTCAGTGCGGAGAAAGGTACCTTCGTTCGAGGTGAGGTCGTAGTAGAATTCGTGAACGTGAAAAAAAATAAGCTTTTGGGGAAGTATGTGGTACCTGACTCCCGCAGCCCACCTGGCGGCCAGGTATTCGTTGTCGATGCCGTTCTTATAGTCCTCGTAGAAATAGGCCGGACCCACTTCGGCGAACAGACTTGCAGTCTTAGTGTCGATGAACTGGTAGCCAGGTCCCGCAGCTGTGATAAAACGAAGGTTAAGATCCTGGAATTTGTCATATTCAGCGAAAGGCCGCAGGTAAGAGTAGAGTTTCTCGGTCCAGAAGTAGTCATACTTGGCGCCGGTCAGCCAATTCCGCGTGTCTTCTTCTCCGTCGCTCTCACCGTAGTTGAACTTCCCCTCCAGGTAAAACCGCTGTTTCTTGGCCCGGGCTTGAAACTTACCGGAGGAATTAAGAGTCTTACTGCGGGTGTTGCCGCTGTTGAGAGCTCCACCCACGCTAACCAGCGCCTTGTAGGTAACTGGGGGTGGAGGTGGGGGCGGGTTAACGGTCTGGATATCAGCTATGGAGAAATCCCTTGTCTCGCCTGTTTCTTGGTCAATTAATTGAAGAGAACCTAGAGTGGGACATGCAGCTCGGCCAGCTATCTTCTCATTGCTTTTCAGGAGAAGTGTCACCTCCTTGTCAGAGGTAATACAGGCAACTTCTTCCCAATTGACCTTGATTTTTTCGGCGTAGGCGGTTTTTACCACCAGCTGTCCGTTTTCGGAGGTGTCGATTTCACCGGTTATCAAATCCCCGTTTTTCAGATACACTTCGTCTGCCAATGCGGGAAATGCCACTGATAAGACAAGAACAGAAATGATTAACACAACCAGACTCAGTTCAATTCTCATAACATTACTCTGACAACCTTAGGAACCAAAAAGTACAGGAATCAAAGGAGAGGCGGCGGGAAGCCTAGGTAATTATAATGTTACCGTAGGATCCACCGCCCGGCAAGGGGCCTTTATCCAGGAGTTCCCCCCTTCTTTCCCTTGTCTGTCTGGCATTTGCTTGGATGATCATCTTTTGACCATCCCTATTTCCACCGTGGTTACCTTGAGACAGGGGGATTCATGCCAATTTGATGAACGGCAGCCTCTGCTATTTCTATTGCAGAATTTCTTCTTTGTGCTCAAACAAATGAACATCCCTTTGTGGATAGGGAATAGAGATGCCTTCTTCATCGAACCGTTTTTTTATGGCTTCGGTTAGATCGAAGTAAACATCCCAATATTCAGCCGTCTTGACCCAGGGGCGAAATGCGAAGTTAACGCTGTTATCACCAAACTCAAGAATGCCGATTTTAGGTGCAGGCTCCTCGAGTATTCGCCCATCTTTGTGGAGAATGTCCTCGAGAACTGCTTTCACCTGATCGTAATCGTCGTCGTAACTTACACCAACAATCATATCCATACGTCTGGAGTCTTTAACTGAGTAATTAACAATATTGTCCCCGGTTATTTTTGCATTAGGAACAATTATGGATTTGTTATCTGGGGTTCTCAGCTTGGTTGTGAAAATCTGAATCTCCTCAACAATCCCTGCCGTTCCTCCACCCTCGACATAGTCCCCGACTCTGAAAGGCCTGAATATAATCATCAAGACGCCGGCGGCGAAATTAGCCAGCGACCCTTGCAGGGCCAAACCAACGGCAAGACCGGCAGCGCCCAGGATCGCTATAAAAGAGGTCGTTTGAACACCAAGCTGATTTACGGCGGCTATTATAACGAAGACCAGCAAGGTAACATAGGTGAAGTTGCCGAGGAAAGAAATGAGAGTTTCATCCACATTTGCTTTGGTCAAAGCTCGCACCGCTAACCCTTTAAATCCTCTTGCCACCCAGCGTCCCACAATAAAGATGGCGACTGCCGCAACGATCCTCAGGCCATAAAGCGTTACCACCTCTTGTAGTTTGGGTAAAATAGCGTTCACATCCATTTGATCATCTCCCTTTGTCTCAATAAATCGTGGAATTATAATTGTTGAACTTCTAGACAGATGGTACTTAAAGAGACCATGTGCTGCACATCTTGCTGTTTTCTGCTCTTTAAAGAGGCTTTTCGTTTTTGAGGTTAAAATGCCCGCCCGCTGTGAGAGAAAGCGGGGCGGGGGGAGCAATTGGCCTAATCCACTATGCGAATGTCCACTCTCCTGTTGACGGCTCTTCCCTCAGGAGTGCTGTTGCTGACCCTGGGGATGGTCTCCCCATGACCAACGACGGTCATTTTGCTCTCAGGAATGCCCTTGCTGGCAAAGAAGTCTTTTACCGCCTCAGCTCGTCTCTCAGATAGATTCTGGTTGTAATCCGTTGGGCCGGTCGAGTCCGTGTGACCTTCTATGACAAGGGAAGATCCCGGATTGCTCCCCAGCTTCTCTGCCACCACATTTGCTATGGCGGTCCAGGCGGCTTCGTTGATTTCAGCGCTGTTGAAACCAAAGTAGCCCCCGCCCACGGTTATAATATTGGGGGCGACTTCTTGGACCTTCATCTCTTCGGCAGCAATATCTTCCACCTCCATGTACAGGGCGTTGCTCAGAAAAGTCTCTACTGCCACCAAATCTGACATCATCTCTTCTGCGTCGGCAAATGTGCAGTCTCCCAATGCATTGATCTTTCTCAATGTCTCTTTACCCTCCGCGCTATCGGCTAAGGAGATAATGTCAAAACAGATGTTTGTGTACTCGTGGTTAATGTATTTTGCAGCCTCGTAAGGATCTTTGCCCTTGTTTACTTCGCCGTCGGAGATAACGATCACTGAAGTCTTGCCGGAAAAACTGCCCATCACTTTGTCCAGTTCCTGGATCTCCGTCCCCAGGGGAGTCACATTTCCGAAGATTGGCCCCTCTTCCGGCAGCTTTTCAATCTCTTGTTCGAAGAAATGACGCGAGTAAACCTGAGGACCGATGAGGGTTTCCTCCGGACTAAAAACTTGGATAGCAGCAGTGTAACCCAGTTCGGGAATCCGCTGGTTCATCGCTTGAAGCATTTTTTTCACCAGTAATGCTTTGACCTCTTTTCTTTCCTTGTGCTCCATGAACATGGAACCGGACTGATCAATGAGGATGACAAAATTGTCCACCCTGGGAATCTTTCTGGCCTCTGCCACAGCCACAGCCAGGATAACTGACATGGCCATGACCAAGCTCCCAACCGTCAACTTCTTCGCTCTCCCGAACATGACAATCGTCCTATCTCAAAGGAGTATAGAGTCCTGGTCTGTTAATCACTGCAAAATTTACAGTCAAGGCGTGCTCAAAAAAACCTCGCAAAGTCTTATGTTTTGTAACTGGTAGGGCGATGAATTGGTGAATAGAAGGATGATGCTCCCAAAACACAAGGGTGATTGCCGTCGAAAATTTCCCCCAAAAGAGTGTTGATTTCGATCAGCTATTCAAAAAGCTCTATCCTGTCAACGAAAGCCACAGCTCTGCCGTCATCTCCTGACAAGGTTGTATCCATGGCCAGAGCAACACCGGTTATGCTGGGAACCTCATCTCTCTTGAAATATCTCTTAAAGGCATGGTGCAGATCTAATTCAGAAATTACTGTCTCCCCTGGTAGGGGATTTCCCATACAGACGAAACGCCCGCCCTGGTGATAATATCTGCCCTTGTACGCTTTGTACGGCATGTCATGCCTTCCCAGAAAGAGACCAATAAAATAAGGACTGTTCGGCAGCACCAAATGTCCACTGGAAATTTTTTCGTGCCCAAAAAATATGAGAACCTGTATGGCTTCATTGTTGACCTCAGCTTCATAAGAAGCCCCTCTGGGGTATTTTACTACGCCCCATGTGACCTTCACTCTGGAATAGTTTCTCGGCTCTAAAGAGTCATTTACGATAAAAGCTCTCAGCCGGGTTTTGGCTTCCAGTATGAGAGCCCCTTCGTCCACTGTCAGCTCGAGTTTCCTGCGGTCCTTGGCCCCGTGCTCAAACTTGAATCCTTCCTCTTCTAGCCGTTCGTAGATGGAACCGTTCTTGTAGTCGGAAAAATCGATTCTATAGCTATTTTTCTGAAGTGAGCTATTTCCCTGCTCATTAACATCGTGTGACACGATTGTTGAATCTGGCCTGTCAGCTCTGTTTGCCTTTTTGTGTTGTGACAAGACAGGAGAGGTGGAGAACACAATAAATACCACGAGTAATGCTACGCTAAGACGTCTCATTTCTCCTTCCCCTGAAAGCGAATCTGGCAAAATATAAGGCTATGTCTTTTTCCTTGTGAAAGCTTAATATCTGAAAATGTATTGTCAATAGGTAAATTCGAGGGAGAGGGAGACTTGTCTCAGGGAAATCAGTACTTATAGTTTGGCAAAGCAGGTACTCGTTCAAGAGTAAGGTTCAGCTGAAGAACTATGTCCTCTAACGGAAAGAGGGAGAGTAATCATGAAGAAATTCATATATGTGGGCATTGGACTAATAGTGGTTCTCGCCGTGGCACTCTTTATTGGACTGTCGAACCTGGGACCCATAATCAGAACCGCGGTAAACACATATGGTCCCAAAATGACCAAAACAGAATTAAATGTTAAAGATGTGTCCATTTCTCTGTTTTCCGGTGAAGCCAAACTCAAAGATTTTTATCTGGGCAACCCCAAGGGGTTTAAATCACCAGCAGCTATGCGCGTAAATGCCATCTATATGAATGTTGATGAAAAATCAGTAATCCATGATCCCATTGTTATCGACCGAATCGAGGTTGTCGGCCCCAAAATTACCTTCGAGAAAGTCCGGCGCACGGACAATTTCCAAACCATTTTGAACAATATAAAGAGAAGCGCCAGCAACTCCAATTCTTCCTCCACTAGCAAAGAATCGACGAAAAACAAAGCTGGAAAGAAATTGATAATCAAAGACTTGGTCATTACCGATGGCAAGGTGAACATGGACGTGGACATGCAAACTGGCTCCAGTATTAGTGCTTCAGCGTCCCTTCCAGAGATCCACCTGAAAAATCTAGGGCAGAAGAGCGGTGGTGCAACTGCAGAAGAAATCTTTTACATAGTTTTCTCCAGGCTTTACGATAAGCTTGTTTCTCCCGCCGTGACTGCCACGCTCGACAAAGAGTTAAAAGCACTCCCCTCACGTATTCCTATAGAAGAGAAGGAAACTAAGAAATCAGCTGAAAAGGCAATCAATGAGACAGTCAAGGGATTGCTTGGCAAGTAGGATTTTAGATTGCGGATTTAGAACCGCATAGCGCATAGAGCATAGCGCACAGCGAAAAGACACATGGCCGAGAGTAGTCCATGTTTTTTATACTTCATGCTCTATGCCCCTTGCTTGGTTAGACACTTTAGACACATGCGGTATTCGGCGCTTATTTTTCCAACTTCTTCAACTCCAAGGCGCAAACCTTTGGGTCCGGTTTTTTGTTTATGTCTGAGACCTGAATGAATCTGATAATTCCCGCTTTATCGATTATAAAAACTGCCCTTTCAGTATAGCCGGCGGGACGAAACACGCCATACTTCTTGGCCACGGCCCCGTGGGGCCAAAAGTCTGACAGGACGTGGAACCATACGGTTCCTATCTGCCTGGTCCAAGCATGAAGAGTGGGGATGTTGTCAACCGTTATTCCCAACAGCACTGTATCAGTTTCATCGAAGACGTCTTTTACGATATTGTAGCCTGGGAACTGTTGCGAGCACACGGGGGTAAAAGCAGCAGGCACAAAAGAAAGCACCACATTTTTTTCCCCGACAAATTGGCTGAGGGAAATCTTCTTTCCAGAAACAGATGGAAGGACAAAGTCCGGAGCGGGCTCCCCAACTTTGACCTTCAGGACGCTGTCGATTGGCTTCAATCTGCCCAGGTCATAAATGTCCTTTTTGGATACCTGTGAAAATACCAGGGTGGGACCCCAGAGGGAAAAAAGAAGTATCAGTAGGGCAGCACTTAATTTGGCAGAATTTCTCACGTCACATTCCTCCTCACTTGAGAGCATAAATTTTTAATTTAGAATTCCAGTCCGCAATCCGAAATCCGAAATCTCAGCTCCCCTCCTCAAATTTACACACTTTTTCAGATTCCAGGCACAACACTCGGCAGAGTTCATCAACGACCTTTTGCTCAGGCTCACTAAAATCGCCATCTGCTTTGGCAATAAGAATGGAGGCACGAACGAGAAGGGCAGCCTTTTGCTGATCCCCAGAAAATTTAGCAACAGTCTGCAAAACCTTTGCTTTTGCCTTGGCAAAATCCTCTTGTACCTCTTTGCCGTAGTCTCGGAAGAGATTGACCGCCTGGTGCACATCGAACACTTTGAGTTCTTTCACATTTTCCAAAATATAATCGAGGGCCAACCGTTGTGAGAGCGCGATCTCTTTGTCCGCCAGGGCCAGAAGAGCTGTGGCGGCCATCATGGCCTGCAGAAAAGGCTTGCTGCGATGTTTCTTGATCTTTTCGGCAAGAGATTGCCTCGCCACGCTGAAAATGCTGCTCATGTTTTCCCCTGATGTAAACTATGACGAAGTTAGACAACCGGCATACGTTATAATTTAATGAATATAAAATAAGGTTGAGAGGTCACGCCTGTCAACGATTGGGCGTTTTTTCCTTTCCTTTACCCTTGACCTTTAAGGGCTACTTGGTTTACCAAGACGCAATGACACCGACCTGATTGGTAAGGATGAAATCAATATGAACGAAAAAACTCATCTTCCCTTTGGTCAGATTTGCTTTAGGGAGAGATTCCTAGGTCTGCTCATTTTTATTATTATTCTCATTGTTGTTGGTCCTCTCATTGAAGAGTTCGTCCACCTACGTATGATCTATGACCTTTTATGGTCTGCCGTTTTGGTATCCGCCATTTACGCTGTCAGCCACAAAAAACATCACCTCCTTATTGCCGTGCTCCTGGCATTGCCCATGCTTGCATCCATTTGGTCCCAGTACTTCGTGATGCGTTTGCCTGTGGAGGCGATAGGTGGTCTCTGCGGGGCCGCCTTTTTCACTTTTGCCATTATTCAGATACTCATCTTTATATACAGCCAGAAAGAAGTAACCAGAAACCTCATAGCTGGCGCAGCAATCGTTTATTTGCTTATTGCGCTGGCTTGGAGCTCTATTTTTGCGGTTGTGGAGCTCCTGCACCCCGGCTCATTTTCAATACCAGAACTTGAAGGGATTTCAAACAGCCGACACTTTCTCTATTACAGCTTTGTCACCTTGACCACCTTGGGCTACGGGGATATTACCCCTGTTACCAGTCTGGCCAGATCCTTAAGTATTCTCGAAGCAGTTATAGGGCAGCTTTATCTGGTGGTTCAGGTTGCCTGGCTGGTGGGTGTGCATGTTTCACAGTCGATGTTGAAGAAATCAGATTAGGAATTCGAGGATTTTTCTCTCGCCCTTTGTAAAATTGCTGCGCGTTCCCTTAATTTCATTACTTTGTTTGCGGACTCAGGATCGATTTCGAGCACTTTGTCATAATCCGAGATGGCTCCCGCATAAACTCCCAAACGTTCTTTGACATGCCCACGGCGGAAGTATGCATCTACATATGCTGAATCTAGTTCGATTGCTCTGTCAAAGTCTTCAAGGGCTCCGGAGAAGTCAGCAAGATTTTCCTTTGCCATTCCGCGATTACAGTGTGCTTCTATAAATTGCGAACTCAACTCGATAGCCCTATTGTAGTCCTTTACTGCCCCAATATAATCTCCCTGTTTTGAATTTATGTTTCCTCGGTTATTGTAAGCGTTGGCATAATTCGGGTTTATTTCGATTGCCTTCTCATAGTCTTCTTTTGCCTCTGACAAATTCTCAGCTCTCTCCTTTTCCATTCCGCGACTGTTCAGTACATTGGCCATGAGCTTGACAGGTGGGTGCTCCAGAAATTCTTCCTCTTTTATAGAGCAGTCAAAACCCAGGGGGTCGGTATTGTCTATGGTATCTATGGTGTCATCTACTTTCAGTCGATTTACTACATGACTGTCACTCACCAAGATTGTGAGATCGAGACCTTCTCTTAATCCCAAAACCGTGTACAAAGATGTAAGGCCAACACACGAACCCACCTTTTGATGCATGTCGGGATTTAATTGTGCATCGATTACATCTGTTAGCAAGTAATTACTGTTACATCTCCTTGGTTTGGTATTCCAGAGATACTCAAAGAGCCATTTGGCTGTAGACCTCGTCAGGTAATTCCGTGTCGACGCCGGGCTTAAAGGACTCTTTGACGTCAGCCTTTCAATAAATCCATTGTAGATCTGATCCAGCTTTTGGGTGTATATTTCAATCTCTCCTTCAGTTTTCAATCCAGAGATTATGAGAAGACCTCGCTCCAGAGAGACAGTCTCCCCGGCTCTTACATCTTGAATGAGCTTTTCTTCCAAATCCATTTTGTCCTCTGAGTTCTCCTCTTACTTTTGCCCTGAAACTAGCACACTATATTGTTTCTGGTCAAAAAATCCAAAGCCCCAAAGTTTTGGCCATCTCACGGCTCTCGGCAGTGAATGATTGTCTTGCCAGCAAGGATATTTATTATTAATCTTGCGTTTGGGGGTCTCGTGCTGGATAATTACTCTGAGCATCCACCCCTCGATTCCCGAAAATGCTGAAGGAAAAATTATGATTGTTGCTTTTTTTAGATGGTGTCAAAGGAGACTCAGAATGAATAGATGCAGGTTCTTTTTCCTTCTGATTGCAATGGTACTCTTTATTCCCGATCAAGTCTCAGCGGACCAGGCTCCCAGCACAATAGCAGGAATTACCTTGGGTGAACAGATTTCCACCTTCGTGGACCTTGTGCACATGGAGACCTCTATAGTACTCAGGGATCGACAATATTTGCGCGAAGTGAGGATTCGGGATATCGACGGCTATAAGAGCGGTACCGTCGATTTCGGCACCTGTTCCAAACCGGGACAGATTGTCCGGATCAAGCTGAAATATGAACACGAGGACAAGGATTTTTTCGATGAGCTTCTGGAAAGATTCAAAAAGAGGTTTGGAGAACCTGATGAGTGGCGGGGTGATCCCTTTCACGTGATCATAGCCTGGAAATGGTCTTTCAAGAACGAAAAAGGCAACAGGATAAGTCTCATACTCCAGCATAGCAGGGACGAGGAATATAAGTGGGGCAACTCGGTCAAGATAACGAACACCTCACTCATGGCGCAAGAACGACTATGTTACCAAAAGAAATACCATAAGGAAGGAGACAACGAAGAGACCACGTCTTCTTCCAAGAAACGCAAGCTCTCAGAAAAAGATTTTCAACGTTTTATTCCACACTAGAATGTCTCCTCGCATAGCGCAGAGCGCATGGCGCATAGCGTAAAGCCACAGAGTATAGCGTAAAGGATTCTGCATTTGCCCCATGCGAATTTCTACTGGCTACTGTCTACTGGCTGCTGGATTCTTTGTTTTGGCATTTTAGGCATTTTAAGTGTTTCACATAAGTGCGCTGGCAGCGGCCCGGGTAAGCTCTAGTAGATACTGGGGAAACACCCCGAGTACCAGTATTGCTGTAACCAGAGTTCCTACGAGCAGCTTGGTGGGAATGGATACTTTCATGGGGGGCAGAGATGCATCGGACTCTAGCAGGTAGGCAGCCCTCACCACCTGAAGGTAATAGTAAAGAGAAATCACCACATTAATCATGGCAATGAGGACTAGGGTGAAATACCCCTTTTTCATGGCGGCCACAAATACCAGAAATTTTCCGGTGAAGCCAATTGTCGGGGGAATACCGGCTAAACCAAAAACTCCCAGCATGAGTGCCATGGCCAGCATGGGCGAGCGGCGGTGCAACCCCGCCAGTTGAGCGATTTTCAAATCGCTGCCGTCATAGGCCACTTTAACCACCACGAGAAAGCAGGTGAACTTCATCATCAAATATGCCACCGCATAAAAGATGGCGCCAGCATACCCACTCTGGGTCATGCTAACAATCCCAATAAGAACATACCCTGCATGAGAGATACTCGAGTACGCCAATAAGCGCTTCATGTCTTTCTGCACGATTGCCACCAGATTGCCCAGTGTCATGGAAGCAATGGAGAGTGTAACCAGTACGTGAACCAAATACGTACTGCTGCCGCTGCTCAGGGCAACCATGCGGGTGAGGATAGCTACTGCCGCCACCTTTGAGGCCGTAGCAATGTAAGCGGTGACCTGATTCGCCGCTCCTTGATAGGCGTCTGGTGCCCAAATGTGAAAGGGGAAAACGGCTAGCTTAAACAAAAATCCGCATAAGGTGAGGAGCAGGCCAATGACGGCGGCGGGCCTGCCTATTACTCCGGGAAGCACTCTTATAATCTCACCCACATAGGTGGTGTGGACAACACCATAGAGTGAAGCGATGCCAAAGAGCATCACCGCAGAGGTGAAGGCTCCAACCAGAAAGTACTTGATACCCGACTCCACATGGACGCCGTACCCCCTCCGAAGGGGAACTAGCAAGTAGAGGCAGTAACTGGAGAGTTCCAAGGCCATGTAGATCGTCAGCAACTCGACGCTGCTGACCAGCAGCATCATGGCCAAAGTGCAGGTGGTCAGCAACAGATAGAATTCCGGATGATAACGTTCTCCAATTCCCGTGAGCTCAGAACAAATGCAGATTACCAGAAAAAACCCGATGGCCAGGATGACTTTGAAGACCTGAGAAAAAAGGTCCACCCGATAGACATTATAGAATAGAGTTCCCTCCAACTTGACCGAGGCCAGACAGACAACCACGCCCAGGGTGGACAGAAGGAGAGCGATAAAAAAATCCCTTTTGGGATTGGGGCGCAACACCATAGCCAGGCAGAAGAATACACCGATCATCAACATGAAATACAGTTCAGGTATGAATAAGGACCAAGTCATGGCCGCGCCATTAAATGTCTAGAGTGTCAAACCAAAGAATTCAGTAGCCAGTAGCCAGAATCCAGAGAGGCACACGGCTCAAGGCTCAGGGCGCAAGGAAACAAATTAGGTCTTACTGCCTTGCGCCTTGCGCCTTGCGCCTTGCACCCTGCGCCCTTCATCTATTCGAAATCCAAAATTGCCTGTTTACCATTTTAGGATGTTGTACTTTTCCGGATCCAAAGACCCCGTCCGTCTGTAGGCATATATGATCAATGCCAGCCCCACTGATACTTCAGCCGCCGCAATGGCAAAGATGAACAACACAAACACCTGTCCTTCCAACTGCTGCCAGCGCAGAGCAGCAGCAACAAAGACAAGCCCGGCTGAATTCAACATGATTTCTACGCCAATGAGCATCATGATCAAATTTCGCCGAGCCACGGCGCAAACCACTCCCATGGCGAAGAGAACCCCTGCGAGAAATAGGACATGACTATAGGGCACAATCATTTTTCTGCCTCTTCTCTCTCCCTAGCATCCCTGGCAAATGCTTTTCCCAGATACAAGGCTCCGACCAGGGCGATAAGGAGCAAGAAAGACACTATCTCAATGGGGAGCCAATATTTTTGAAAGAGAAACTCGCCAAATACTCTTGGTTTTGTCAGTGCCATCTCCAACATGGTCCGGCTTCCCGGGTCTTGGGTCACCACAAGGATCGCAATAGCCACATAAATAAGTCCAAGTGCGCTGGCAGGCAGCCACTGTTTTAGGTCGGGTCGACGGAGAGATGAGGGATCCACCCGGAGCATCATGATGATGAAAAGGAAAAGAACCATTATGGCCCCGGCGTAAATGATGATTTCCAAGGCTGCCAGGAGTGGTGCGCCGAAAAGGTAATAGAGCATGGCACTGCCGAAAAAGGAGATGATCAAATACACTATGGAGTGCACCAGATTCCGCCGGGTGATGGCCATCCCGGTAGCAACCAAGATCACTCCGGCCAACACATAGAAAATGGCAGCGTAGATGGTCATGGAGTCAACCTTAAAGTTATGAATGGTTAAAGTGCCTAATCAAAGAATTCAGTAACCAGTAGTCAGTAGCCAGAAGTTATTCGTTAATTGGTCAAATCGTCAAATCGTTGACTAGTCATTGAGTCCATTCACAACCATTTGACTAGTCGACAACTTGACCATTTGACTTGCTGTCGTCTGTCCTCTGTCCTCTTACTTCGACCCCCTGGAGTCCTAGGGCATATTGCTCTTGATATTGACCGGTTTGCCCTCTTTGATATGGGTCCCTTTGTCACCGACTTCCGTAACCACCCCGGCGTAGCGATAGAAGTTGTACTCTTTGTCCTTGCCACCGTGGTCAACAAGAAGATCTTCTTTTTCGTAAACGAGTTTCAAGATGTCACGCTCGCACGTCTCAAAATAGGGCGTCAGCTGTATGGCCGAGGTAGGACAGGCCTCCTCGCAAAGTCCACAATAAATACAGCGAGCGAAATTGATGCGAAACCAAGAAGCATAGCGACGCCCATCTTCTCTTTCCGCCGATTGCATTGAAATGCAGCTAACCGGACAGGCAGCAGAACACAGATAGCAGGCGACACAGCGCTCTCCACCATCAGGATCACGGGTGAGGATTATTACTGCCCTGGCTCGCTCCGGTAAAACCCGCTTGTATTCCGGGTATTCTTCCGTAATGGGTTTACGAAAGAGGTGTTTGAAGGTGGTGGCAAATCCAGTAGCCAGGGCCACCGCTGCTTCCCAAACGTTTTTCATCAGAATGCAACCCTCCGTGTTAAAGACGGCATGGACGGATGTGGGATGTGGGATGTGAGATATGGGATAAAGCCCTGTTTCCGTAACATCTCGCATCCCATATCTCATATCTCATATCTCACATCTCTCCCTTACCGGCTCCTTCGTAACCTAAATCAATAGAAAAGCCCCTGTGGCAACGATATTCAATAGTGCCACGGGTACGAGAAACTTCCAGCCCAGGTGCATGAGTTGATCATAGCGCAACCGCGGCAGGGTACCTCTTACCCAAATCATGAGAACAGCAACGGCCAGAACCTTTATCAAGAACCAAACTACCGGTGGCAGTAAGGGACCACGCCAGCCTCCCAGGAAAAACACGGTTACCAGAGCACCGAGAACCTGAAGATTTACGTATTCACCCAGAAAGAACAGGCCGAAACGCATGCCGCTGTATTCTGTGTGGTACCCGGCGCCCAACTCATTTTCCGCCTCAGGCAGATCAAAAGGAATTCTTTTTGTTTCTGCCACGGCGCTGATCAAAAAAATCATGAATGAAACCGGCTGGACTAAAATAAAAGGGTAATCAGCCTGGGCCCGAACAATGTCCACCAGACTAAAAGATCGGGCCAACATGACTATCGGTACTAGTGATAGGCCTAAAGATAATTCGTAACTGATCATCTGGGCTGCGCCGCGAATACCACCTATGAGACTATATTTAGAGTTTGAGGCCCACCCTCCAAGGGCAACCCCGTAAACACCCAGCGATGCCAAGGCAAAGACATAGAGCAGCCCCACGTTCAAATCCGTAATGACCATGGGAACCTTTTTTCCCCACAGGGTTATGGTGGCTCCAAAAGGCACTACCGCAAAGATTAATAGCGCTTCAGAAGCTACCACTGCCGGAGCCAAAAGAAAGAGCACCCTGTCGGCTTCTGCGGGCACAGTATCCTCTTTGGTCAACATCTTAATTGTGTCGGCAAATGGCTGCAGCAGGCCAAATTTGCCAGCGCGGTTGGGGCCATAACGGATCTGTAAGCGACCTAGAAACTTCCTTTCCAATAGCACAAGGTAAGCGGCTAGCAGTAAAAGACCTACAAGCACCACACCCAGTTTGGCGATCAGGATTATGAATCCCAGAATCCAGTTCATTCAGATTACCCGTGGAAATGCCTAATCAAAGAATCCAGTAGCCAGTAGCCAGAATGGGAGAATACTTTTAACTTTTTTTGCCTCCTGTATTCTGAATTCTGACTCCTGCTCCTTACGCTATGCGCTTTGCTCTCTGCGCCATGCGAGCGACATTTTCAGTCACTTACCTTCTCAATCTCTTCAAACCGTACAAACTTCGGCAGACGTTTTACCTTTTGCCACTCGAGCAAGCGATGTCGGGGTAATATCACCACCCCGGGAGCCATGTTCTCTTCTAGGCGGACATCCACTTCAACATCGCCTTCGTCTAACTTTATTCTCACTCTATCCTCAGAGCTCAAACCCATTTTGGCGGCATCGTTGACCTGCATGAAAAGGCAGGGCTTCCTTTCCAGCTTCCTGAGGGGAGGTGAAAACGACGAAAGTTCTTCGGTTCCGAACGTCAAATCGGTCAAAATGACCTCCAATAAGTCCCCGGTCATATCGCCCTTGTCTTTCTCTTCCTTCCAATCCAATGAAAATTGACCTGTCCCTTCATCGGATGAATTGATCAGCATTCCCGCTTCAGTGAGTTCACCGAAGGGCGGGATCTTCGCTAGCGCAGGTAGATTAGCGGACAGCCACCTAAGCGGATTCTGCCGGCTGGCGGTTTCATCTTCATCCGAGCCACCATCACCTATCTGATCCAAGAACTGAAAGGCGGCTCGCGCCTCTCCGCCGGGGATTTCGCTTCCGTAAATTCGCGGCGGATGGTTCCCCCCGCTAATCTGAGCGATAGAAATTCCGCCCAAATATGTCTTTGTAGCAGCCTGCGCCCTCCCCTCCTGGTTAATGTAAATTCCACCTGTCTCATACAGTGTCGAGGTGGGCAGGAACACGTGCGCCTTCCGAACTGCGGGGGACTCGAGGTAATCCAGGACAATAAGTAAATCCAGCTTTTCTATGGCCAGATCTAACCTCTGCCTGTGGTGAAAGCTATAAAATGGATCATTTTCGACCAGGATCAAGCCTTTGATCGAACCGTTTTCCATCCCTTCAAGTGTGTTGAGAAAGGAAAACTCCTTATTTGTGAGCAATGAAGCACCGAAAGCATTCGCCTGCGGCAGCAAATAAAAAAGACCTGCTTGCTTTTTCGCCGCCCGCAACAAGCTGACACAGTCGCCCGCCAGAACGACGGTGGTCTCTCTCACAACCTGAGTCCCGCAGACGATTACCACCCTTTGACTGGCCCGAAGTTCCTGTGCCAAAGAAGAGGCCTTTTTCTGCAGCGAGTCCACAAAAATCTCGAGCATCGGTGCCTCCCGGTAGAATCGGGCAACATCCTTTTCTGCGTCTGTAATGGCTTCCGGATCCACCGCTGCCTTGATCAGTGCACCAAGGTAGAGGTTTATCTCGTCCAGCTTCACGGGAAGATGGGTATAATCGCACGGCAATGAAATCGGTCTTGGGTCCAGTACAACTATCTTTCCACCCTTTCGCTGGGCTTGTCTCATTGCCAAAGCCAACATGGGAGCTTCATTTATGGGATCAGCCCCAACGACTATGATTGCATCCGAGCCTTCTAGGTCGCGGAGTGAAACCGTCAACTCCGGTTCAAGTCGAGTCACCGCTGTTTTGACCTTCTTCGCCAGGGACTCGTCCACAAAATACGAGGGGTCTTGCCACCCCATTTTTTGGCAAAGCTGTTTGAGCATGGCTTGATTTTCCAGGCTGCTCCGTGCCGATCCCAAGCAGGCTACACCATCGGATTCAATGCGGCTCATAAGTTCTGCCAGCTTTTCCCTGGCAGCTCGGATACCCTCCTCAGTAGTAACTTCCCTGCCGTCAACAAGAGCCTTCCCTGGCCTGGTCTCACTCTTGGCGTAGTGAAAGCCGTGGCGACCCCGGTCACAGATAAAATAGCCGTTGACAGCCTCACTGTATCTTGCTTCCTGCCTAACAACTTCACGATAGCGGGCACTGGCCGTAATGTGACATCCCAGTGAGCAGTTTATGCAGAGGGATGGACTCCGCTGATAGTCCCAACGCCTACCGAAAAATCGAGAGGGTTTGTCGGTGTAAACTCCTGTGGGACAGATATCGCTTAAATTCCCAGTGAACGGGCTTTCCAAAATACCGTCTTTAAAACGGCCAAAGTACGTGTGATTGGCGATTTGCATCACTCCCAAGTCAAAGTACCCAGCAAACTCCTGGTAAAACCGTGTACACCTGTAACAGTGAATACAGCGGTTCATCTCGTGCTGGACCAAGGGACCCAGGTACTGGTCCCGGTAGGTTCTCTTCAGTCCCAGATATCTTCGTACACCGTGTCCCCCGGAAACCGTCATATCCTGGAGCAAGCAATGGCCCCCTTCATCACAAACCGGGCAGTCATGGGGATGATGTAGCATCAACCATTCGATTACGTATTTGCGGAACTCAACCGCTTCTTCATCGGTGGTGGAAACGACCATGTCGTCTTTAGCATCGATCATGCAGCTCATTTGCACGCCTTTAAAAGGCCCCTCTAGAAACTTCACGGCACAAACACGGCATGCACCCACAGATCCCAAGGCGGGATGGTAACAGAAGCGGGGAATCATTATGCCCAGCTGTTCAGCGGCTTCGATTACCTTTGTCCCTTCCGGGACTTCTATTTCACGTTCATCTATAACGAGTTTTGGCATAAATCACTCAGGTTAACGATCTATCTAGTTTAGGCACTTTAGACATTTTAGACATTTAGGGTTTACTTAAAAGGACATTGCTTCTGAGAAATATGCTCCCTAATCTCGTCCTCAAAATACGTAACAAGGCTCTCAACAGGAGACACTGCCCCAGGAGCAAAGGCACAATAAGCACTCCACAAGTGCTTACTCATCTGTTGAAGCATGGGAATGTATTCTTCCTCGCCTTGGCCCCGCTCTAATCGTCTCAACAAGTCCCTTATATATGGCAATCCCTCACGACAAGGTGTACACCAGCCACATGATTCTCTGGCAAAAAACTCAACCAGGTTCAGGGTGGCGGCCACCAGACAGGTTTTTTGGTCAAAAACCATGATTGCCCCGGTGCCGAGCCTGTGTCCAACATCGCGCAAGGTGTCGAAGTCCAACTCGATATCATAGAATTCTCTGGGCAAGAACCGGGTGGAGGCACCTCCGGGCAGACAGGCTTTGTATTCTGACCCTTCGGTCATGCCGCCGGCATGTATTTCAATGATTTCACTTAGCTTTATCCCCATGGGAAGCTCAAAACAGCCAGGGTTGTTCACTTTGCCGCTCACAGAGAAAAGTTTCGTCCCCGCACCGCTCTCGGTCAATGCCAGACTCTTGTACCACTCGGCCCCATTTTTAATGATGTGAGGAATGTTTGCCAGGGTTTCCACATTCTGGAGCACAGTGGGGAGATTCCACAGGCCTTTTTCTGTTGGATAGGGTGGTGGCTGCTGAGGATTGGCTCTTTTTCCCATGAGAGCATTTAATTGTGCCGTCACCTCCCCGCAGATATACCTGCCTGCGCTTCGGTGGACAGCAATGTCAAAGTTGAAGTCACTCCCAAGGATGTTTTTTCCAAGGAACCCTTCTTTTCTGGCGATCTCGATCTCTCTTTCAAGAATCCTTGCCGCACTCTCATACTCGGGCCTGATAAAGATTATCCCCTTCTCCGCCTTTGCCCCGTATGCGTCAATGACCATGCCCTCAATTATCATGTGAGGGTCTGCGTGAATCATTACCCGATCTTTGAAGGTTCCTGGCTCCATCTCATCGGCATTGCACACTATGTATCTCGGATAAGGAGCCTCATCTGCCACGGTCATCAATTTCCTGCCGGCTGGAAAAGCGGCACCACCTCTCCCCAGGAGGATGGCATCCACGAGTACTTCCTGCACCTTTTTGGAGGTGTAGTTGCGGATAACGTCAGCTAGGGCCTGGTAGCCACCACTCTGGCGATATTCCTCCAGGGTGGCAATCCGGTCTGGTTTACGATTTTGAAACAGCACCTGAGGGTAATGCATCATAAATGCCTAAAGTGTCTAGAAACAGTTCAAGTCGTAGAAGTCGTCTATCGCAGAGGTCAGAAGTCAGAGATCAGGTTTATACCTGACCTCAGACCTCTGATCCCTACCGATTACAACAAATGACAGCGAAGCGTAGTGACCTAATGCCGGCAAAGCCATATGACACGAAACTCAATAGGAGCTGAGAACTGCTGCCCGCTGTCAGCTGCCTCCTGCTTGCTGTCGTCTGTCCTCCGTCGTCTGTCGTCTCACTCCTTACGCTATGCTCTATGCTATTCCAATCGCACATCGACGGTTAGGCTTCTGCTCTCAGCTTCTCCAGAATGTCGTCCAAGGTGTCAATCGTAAGCGGTCCGTACACCTTTTTGTTAATCATAATAGCCGGAGCCCTGTCACAGTAGCCAATGCAGCAGACCGGCAGCAAGCTAAACATCCCATCTGGGGTGGTCTCACCCAGGTTTATCCCCAGTTTCCCAATGAGACGATCCAGCAGGGATTCGTGTCCTTCCATCCAGCAGACGAGACTGTCACACACATGTATGACGTATTTACCCACCGGTTCTCGGTAGATGAAAGTGTAAAAGGTGGCAAGTTGTTCCACTTCCACGGGAGACATGTCCAGAAGTTCAGCCACCTCCTCGACAGCTTCATCGTTCAAATAACCGTAGTAATCCTGCACAGCAAACATGACATCAACCACCAGTTCACGGGGGTGGTCGATACTGGCGATGTGCTTTTGCAGCGATTCTTTGAGTTCTGCTGGTATCATTGGAGATATTTCAAATGTCTAAAGAAGCATGGAGCACGGAGTATCAAAAAAATTAATTACTCTTTGCGCTATGCTCTATGCGCTGCCCGATTCCAAATCCGAAATCCGCTATCCCTCTATCTATCAATATCCGGGAGAATGTAATCGATGGAGCCGATAATGGCAATCAAGTCAGCGATAGTTTCCCCTACGGTCATAAGTGGCATTACCTGTACGTTTGCATACCCCGGCGACCGTATCCGAGTACGATAGGAGTACCCGAGTCCGTCACTCACGACATAATAGCCTTGCTCTCCCCTCGGAATTTCGCAGGATGCGTAGGCCTCCCCTCTGGGAATTTTGGGCCCCCGTGTCACGTTGATAAAGTGATGTATGAGGCTCTCAATATCTGCAAGCATGTCTGAGCGCTTGGGGATCACATAGCGATAGTCATCGGTAACGCACCGCCCGTTCGGCATCTTTTCCGCTGCTTGCTTGATAATTTTCAAGCTTTGGCGCATTTCCTCGACCCTGACCAGATAGCGGGCGTAACAATCTCCTCCGGTGGCCGTGGGGATCTCGAATTCAAAGTTTTCGTAGCCCGAGTAGGGAAACTTTTTCCGCAAATCCCACTCCAGGCCGCAAGCTCGCAAGTTAGGACCACTCACACCCCAATCGATTGAATCCTCCAGGGAAATCCGACCGATCCCTTGAGTTCGGGCTTTAAAGATGGGGTTTTTGGTTATCAGAGCTTCGTATTCTTTGAGGCGATCTGGAAATATTTTGACGAAATGATCCACAGCTTCTTTCCATCCCTCCGGCAAATCCGCGGCA
>JAJDNB010000045.1 GCA_022340905.1 Deltaproteobacteria bacterium
AAACCCTTTACCTCGCTAACGGTCATACCGCTAATTCCAAGCTCGGCGAGACCTTCTTTGACCTCCTCGAGCTTAAAGGGTTTGATGATGGCTTCGATTTTCTTCATTTCAAACCTCCTTTAAAAAGTTTGGCGCCACATACCTCAAAAGTCATGCCACATGAAGAAAAATCCTATAATAAATCTATAACTATCTAATATTACCGAAATAATATCGGAGAGAGGGTGCCGGATTCAGGAGATGAATTTTGGAAAAAAAATACAATTATGTCTTAAAGTTTAGCTGAAAAGACAATAATGTATTTTACAGTGGAGTGGTGAAAATGGTCTGCCATAGGCAGATTCAAGAAAACGGTTATGTATGTAACTCCGAAAAAAACTCCTCTCCCCTTGAGGGGAGAGGGAGTATGTGGTTAATCTGCGGATTTAAATGCATAGGCGTTTTCAAGAATCATTCGGGCGGATTCAGTTATTGCAGATATACTAGGGTGGAAGTGTTCACTGCGGAATTGCTGTCAAGACCTCCTTTATGGTGGACTTGATGGCCTCGACTTGTTGGAGATCTATTATTTTTTGGCCGTCAAAATCGCGGACGTAGAATATATCGAGTACCTGGTCGACCTTGGTGGTAATCTTTGCCACCCAGACATCCAGCTTGCATCTGAAAAGGGCATCGGTGATCCGGTAGAGAAGGCCGGGGAAGTCGTAGGTGTAGACTTCAATGATGGTGAAAAAATCAGAGCCACTATTGTCCACGATAATTTTGTCTGGTCGTGAGGCTGTGGTTTTGACTGCGGACTGGTAAGTTCTCAGTTTTTCATCCAAAACAACGTCGAGAGCCAGATCTCCACTCAGCGCTGAGAGTAGGTTTTTTCGCACCCTGGCCCAGGCTTCATCCTCAAAAAGGGTGTCAGGAGGGGCCTTGACCTTAAAAATGTCCAGAGCAATGCGATTGCGCCAGGTGTATATCTGGGCGTCGAAGATGTCCAGGTTATTGAGGGTGAAAACACCGGATATTTTGGCAAAGAGCCCCGGACGGTCCTGAGCACACACTGTCACGGTTCGGTAGTCGGTTCCGGGAAGGATTTGGGCCTCCAGTACCAAAGGTGAAGTTCCGAGCCTTTGGTAGAGTTCAATGTGGCGAAGGACTTCTTTCACCGGGGTGTAAAGGAGATAGCGGGGAGACATCTGCTCGAAGAGTGACTCCAGATCTTCGAGGGGTATGGAGAGTGATTCCTGAAGTATTTCCTTCCTCTTCTTCTCGAAAATGTCCACAGCCGCAGGCGTTGCCAGCTCCCCTTTTTTCAGGATGTGATAGACCTTAAAAAAGAGTTCCTTAAGGAGGGTAGCGATCCAATCATTCCATGCCTTGGGTCCTGTGGCTTTGGAGTCGGCCACGGTGAGGAGGTAAAGCATCTTGAGCTCCTCCGTATTCCGGAATTTGCTAGCACACTGGATCACGGCCTTTTCGTCGTTAAGGTCCCTCTGGGTAGCGGTTTTGGTTAACAGCAGGTGCTCGCTGACCAAAAAAGATATGGTGTCAATGTCACTGTCAGCAAAGTTCATCCGCTGGAATACCCGGCGGACGATGTCGGCGCCATGGGTGGAATGATCTTTACCCTCAGCGCCTTTTCCTACATCGTGCAGGAGTACCGCCCAGTGAAGAAGCTCGGGACGGCTCACCTCCCTGAAGAGCTGAGCGTAAAACGCATCCTGGGGGTTCAGGGCAGGCTTGCCGAACTCCTTCAACAACTGGACTGCATGTAGGAGATGCTTGTCCACCGGATAGACATGATACTCGTCGTACTGAATGAGGTTGACCACATTTTTTATTTCCGGGATGAGCGCCAGCAGGATTCCTGTGGTCAACATCTCGTCCAGAGCATCTAGAGGCTGGATGGGTGCCACTAAGATGCGTTGCAACAATTGAACAACACCAGGAGACTGCCTGAACTCGCCATCTACTAGGAAGAGAAATTCTTTTACCAGGCGCCTTGCTTCCACACTCAAGGGGAGTCCAAGCTTGGCACTCTGCTCGAATATCTTGAGCAGTATTTGGGGATTTTCCAGGATGGCCTCTGAAGACTCAAAATTCAGGGACTCCTGGCCAACCACTATGCCGCCGACGCTCGACCGGCGCCTGGGAATTCCCCGAGTGGTCTTGTATTTCCTGGGCACAATTTTGTTGAGCAGCAACAAGTGTTGCTGTTTTACAAACTCCATATGGCCGTGCAAGCTTCCCAGAAAAAGTTCTACCGCCTGCTGGCCGTTCCGATTCTTGAAACGCAATGCTTCGGCCACCTTGATCTGGTATTCGAAGTAGAGTTGGTCGCACTTTCTGCCGCTGATGTGGTGGAGCCAGCTTCTTACCTGCAGAATGAATAAAACTGCCTCGGCCAGGGTCTGAAATTCGTCGTGAGAGAGATAGCCAAGATATTCCAGGTCTCGCGGTTCCTTGAGCTGATATTTGGCCCAGCCCAGCCAGAGCATGGCGTGATAGTCCCGCAAGCCACCAAGACCCTCTTTTAAGTTGGGCTCTAAGAGATGGGTGGAATCGCCGAAGCGGTTATGGCGATCCTCATTTCTTTCCACCAGCCATTGAATGAAATCCTTGCCGTTCTTCTGTCGGATCTTCCGACGCATTAGTTCTGCAAGCTCTGAATAGAGCGAGGAGATACCACACAGAAACCGGGCATCAACCAGCGAGGTGAGCACCTCGAAATCCTGGGAGGCCAGACTCAAACATTCTTTGAGGGTGCGGGTGGAGTAGCTCACCTCAAGACCGGTGTCCCACAGGGGATAGAAAATCTCTTGGACGAGTACTGCGGCTTCGTTTGGGATCTTCTTCCCGAAGAGAAGGAGCACGTCAATATCGGAGTGCAGACACTGCTCTTTTCTGCCGTAGCCCCCGAGGGCGAGGATGGCATAGGGATTCTTCTCAATACCCATGCGAGGACCGGCGGAACTTTGCGCGAAGCTCTCACGGAAATAGTCGTCAAGAATTTGGGCATGGAGAGAGAGGAAATGAGGTTCATTGCCGCTCAGAAAACGCCCAAGTAGCTCCTGTTTCCTTTTCTGCAGTTGGCTAACCGGAGAATCCATAGGATTCGTGGTGGCAATTCGAGTTAAACCACTCACAACTGAAAACCTCGGATTACATTTAGTCTTTCATTCGAATAAAAAGGTAATGACGCTGAAAACTGGCGACGAAGGGTAGTCAAGAGCCAATAGTCAATAATCAATGACCAATGACTAGATAGCCTCTTTACCCTTCTCCCCGGTCCTGATACGGACCACTTCTTCCAGGGAGCTTACAAAGATCTTGCCGTCACCAATCTGGCCGGTCTTGGCCCGTTGTTCAATTACCTCCACAACTTTAGCTGCGAGTTCCGCGGGGACAACCACTTCCAGTTTGATTTTGGGGACGAAATCCACTCTATATTCCGCACCGCGGTAGATCTCGGTGTGACCTTTCTGGCGTCCGAAGCCTTTGACTTCAGTAACCGTCATCCCCTTGACATCTATCTCCATAAGGCCTTCCTTAACCTCGTCCAACTTGAATGGTTTGATGATTGCTTCGATCTTTTTCATTTTTCTCCTCCAACCTGAGCTGCCTTGCTGGTCTGAGAGATTGTATTGAAGTACTTTTAAAGGGTAACACTAGAAACTGTACCCTGCCTCACTATGCTGGGTCACATCTAATCCCCTTATCTCCTCTTCCTCTGAG
This sequence comes from Deltaproteobacteria bacterium, assembly GCA_022340905.1. Lineage (GTDB taxonomy): Bacteria > Desulfobacterota > Syntrophobacteria > BM002 > BM002 > BM002. The sequence goes on from JAJDNB010000045.1 coordinate 3,727, forward strand.
ACTTTCAACCCCATGACCAAATCAAGAACCTTAAGAATGACGAGGGTCATGGCAAAGGTAAACAGGCAAGTGACGATAATAGATAAAAACTGAATCCACAGTTGTCCAGGGTTACCGAAAAAAAGGCCATTGGCAGCGTCAGGATTCACCACGGTGCTGGCAAAGAGCCCAGTGGCAAGAGCACCCCAGGTACCCCCCACACCATGGATTCCCACCACATCAAGGGAATCATCATAACCCAGTTTGGCTTTGGCCATCACAGCTCCATAGCAGATCACCCCAGCAAATCCTCCGATGATCAAGGCTGAAGCCGGGCTCACAAATCCTGCTGCCGGCGTGATGGCCACCAGCCCAGCCACGGCACCACTGGCTGCACCCAGGGTGGTGGGTTTACCATGATGGATCCACTCAGCGAACAGCCAACTCAAGGATGCGGTTCCGGCCGCCACGTGCGTGTTAACAAAGGCTGCGGCTGCCAGACCGTTACTGCCAAGGGCGCTGCCGGCATTAAAGCCAAACCAACCGAACCACAAAATGGCGGTGCCGGTGAGGGTCATGGGAAGGTTGTGCGGGATGAACTGTTCTTTGCCATAGCCCCTTCTTTTGGAAATGATGAGAACCGCGGCGAGCGCCGAAGCCCCTGAACTGATATGGACCACGGTGCCACCGGCGAAGTCGAGAGCTCCCAAATTTCCCAGCCAGCCACCGGAACCCCAAACCCAGTGCGCCAATGGAGAATATACCAGGGTAGACCACAGGGCAATGAAGACCAGAAGAGCACTGAATTTCATTCTCTCGGCGAAGGCGCCGGTTATAAGGGCCGGAGTAATTATGGCAAACATGCCCTGGAAGATCATGAATGCTTGGTGGGGAATGGTGGAGGCATAATCCGGGCTGGGAGACAGGCCCACCCCCTTCAGACCGAACCATGACAGGTTGCCCACTACGCCTCCCACATCAGGTCCGAAGGCGAGAGAGTAGCCCCACAACACCCAGATGACCGTGACCAGGCCGATGATTGTGAAGCTTTGCATCATGGTGGCCAGAACGTTCTTGGTTCTTACCATTCCCCCATAAAAGAGGGCCAAGCCGGGAGTCATGAACATGACCAAGGCCGAACTGACGAGAACAAAAGCTGTGTCTCCCGCATTTATCATTTGCATCCTCCTCAACGAGATATTTGAATAATGACTTGCTTTAAGCTCCGGGAGAGACAAGAGCAACGGCTGTGCCACTCCGATTATAAGATCAAAAATTATAGTTATTCCAATAAGATAAATGGATAAATAGTCTTTTGCTGATGATCTGAAGACGACAAAATTGTAGGAAATGTAATAATAGGTGTGATTTTAGGTGGTTATGAAGGTGGGAGAGAGGAGGCGGTTGGCGGCAAGCACGTAGAGGTCGGAGGTCGGAGATCAGAGATCAGAGGACAGCAGGTCAAATCGTCAATTTGTCAAATAGTCAAATGGTTATGAATGGCCGCAATAGAATTAACTATTAATTGTCTAATTTCCCAATTGACCAATCGACCATTTAACTAATCGCCGATTTGACGAATTTCCTAATTCCTAAATTCGCAATCCGAAATTTGAGATTCTTTGCCTTCCGTCCTCTGACCTCTGACTTCTGACTTCTGACCTCTAGCTTTATGCCCCATGCTTGGTACACTCTCAACGGTACTGGCGGTAATCGACTCCGTATCTTTTGGCCTTGTAGGTAAATTTTCGCACTGTCGTCTGGAGTAGTTCTGCCGCCATGGCCATATTGCCCCGGGTGTTTTTCAAGGCATCAATAATCATCTCCCGTTCTAGGCTCGCTGTTGCCTCCTCAAGTGAGCGGGTCGGCACGGTATCTGATTGCTCCCCCGTTTGCAGAGTAGGGGGAAGGTGATAACTGCGAATTACACCCCCTTCGCATAGCAATACGGCTCGCTCGATGGAGTTTTCTAGCTCACGCACATTGCCGGGCCAGTGGTACTGCATGAGCATATCAATGGCCGGGGTTGATAAACGGCGAATGTCCTTATTGTTTTCTCCGGCATAGAGTTCCAGAAAGTGATCAGCCAGCAAAAGCACGTCTGTCTTGCGTTCCCGCAAAGGGGGTAAATAAATGGGAAAGACGTTTAGTCGATAGTAGAGATCACCCCGGAAGGTTTCGTCCTCCACTGCCTGCTCGAGGTTCTTGCTGGTGGCCGCAATGATGCGTACATCCACTTTAATCGTTTGCGTACCGCCAACCCGCTCGAACTCCTTTTCTTGTAGAACCCTCAGAAGATTTGCTTGAACGTCGAGGCCGATGGAGCCGATTTCATCAAGAAAAATTGTTCCCTTGTTTGCCAGTTCGAATTTACCCCTTTTCTGTTTGATTGCTCCGGTGAAGGCTCCTTTCTCATGACCGAAAAGCTCACTTTCGATCAATGTCGAGGGCAGGGCGGCGCAATTTACCTTGATGAAGGTATTTTTGGCTCTGGGGCTGTTAAAGTGAATGGCATTGGCAACCAGTTCCTTCCCCGTCCCACTCTCACCTCGGAGCAACACAGTTGCATTGCTGCGGCAAACCTGGGAGATCATCTGAAATACTTCCCGCATTTTGTTACTGTTACCAATAATGTTGGTGATGCGATGTTTGGTGGCAAGCTGTTCCTGCAATCGCAGGTTTTCCTGGTGTAAAGCCTCCTTTTCTATCTGCAAAGTCTCGAGATTAATTACCCATTGGGCCAACATGGTGGCTATCACGGTGAGGAGTCTCTCGCTGGCCTTGAGATCAACGGTGTCATCATAGGGAAGGTCCACACTCAGTGAACCCACGACTTGTTGACCCTTCTTAATGGGCACGCAGATAAAGGAGATCTCTTCTTGGGTCTGCCGCCTTGAGGCAGTGCGGTTGAGAAATGAGGGTTCTTCACTAATCTTCGGAACAACCAAACTTTTGCCTTGCTGAATAACTTTACCGGTGATGCCCTCTCCTGGTTTGTATCTGCCTCGCTGCATGGCGCTCCTGGAGAGCCCGTGGGCCACCTCAATTTGTATCTCGTCTCGCAAAGGATTTAGGATGGTGATGGTTCCTTTTCTCATTCCCAGCGATCTGGACAATATCTCGAGAACTGAATAAAGGGACTTTCTCAGATCGATGGTTTCAGTCAGAACCTTGGCGATTTCATAAAGATACGTAGTTTCCTCGATCTTCTGCAATTTTCATTTCCTTTTGACATTTATGTGGATGGTGATCAGGAATAACACACAATTGTAATTTTTGAAAGCCGAGTCACAAAGCAAGCATCTGGCACTTTTTGGAACACAGATTCTCACAGATCTAACATCCCAAATCCGCAATCCGCAATCCGAAATTATCTAGCTCCACGCCCCATGCTCTATGCCCTATGCTCTATGCTCCATGCCTTCTTGTTGACAAAAGATCACGTCGCCATTAGACTCAACCAAATTTAAAGCTATGTACAGAGGGAGGGTTGGGTTGAAACCGCAGAATAGACAGCGAATAGTTGGTTTGGCATTAGTGTTTGCTTTCATTTTCTCTGGTTGCGCCGCTGATAAAGCTTTTCGGGAGAGACAGTCGCGAGGAGCTCGTGACCTGGGGGAGAGGTTCCTGGCAAGGAATGATACGAGTAAAGCGCTGGAGCAGTTTCTCAAAGCTGAGGAAATATATCCGGATGATCCATACCTGCACTATGATCTGGCATTGACCTACGACATGAAGGGAGTGCTTGACAAGGCGGAATACCATCTTAAGCAAGCCATTAAACTGAAGCCGGACTATTCGGACGCTTACAATTATCTCGGTTTCGTCTATTTTCGACAGGGCCGGGTGCAGGAGGCCATTGAAGCATATAACACGGCTCTGGACAATTTACTTTACCAGAACCCCCAGGAGGCTCAATTGAACCTCGGCGTTGCCTATCTGAGTCTCAAGGACTACCAAAAGGCGAAGGTGCACCTGGAAGAGGCCATAAAGATAGTTCCTACCTTTGTGGCCGCCTACAACACTTTGGGAAAAGCATATGAGGGACTGAGGCAATACGATAAGGCCAGAAGGGCCTATGAACAGGCAATGGAGTTAAACCCCGAGTCCGTTGAAGCATACCTGAATCTGGGAAAACTTCTTTACAAGAGCGGAGAAAGGCAGAAGGCCATCAATTGTTTCGACAAAGTGATACGGTTGGATCCTGGCTCCGACAGAGCCGAGGAGGCACTCCGCTACCTGAGAGCGCTAAGGAAATAAAGCTGGCCGCTTGCAGCAGGCAGCTGGCGGCAAGAAGGAATGCTGGAATATTGGAATAATGGAATGCTGGGGGAAAAGAATCCTCGAGGCGAATCGTTCTTATCGTGATTCTCTTTTGGCTCATTATTCCATCCTTCCATCATTCCGAACTCCATAAAAAAACCCCGCCGTGGATTGCCTGGCGGGGTTTTTGTTGCTTATTTAATTGTCAGCGTTGAGTCATTTTCTGGTCCTCCACAATGGA
>JAJDNB010000057.1 GCA_022340905.1 Deltaproteobacteria bacterium
TGGAGCTACCAACACGGTTACTGGCATTGCCACGGCCTATTGTGATTCCATCCCCATAGTGGTTTTCACCGGCCAGGTGCCTACAGCCCTCATCGGCAATGATGCCTTTCAAGAGGCAGATATTGTTGGCATTACCCGTCCCTGTACAAAACACAATTACCTGGTAAAGGACGTGCGTGATCTTGCCAGGGTCGTCCGTGAGGCGTTCTTTTTGGCCCGCTCGGGCCGCCCGGGACCAGTGTTGGTGGATCTGCCTAAAGACGTGGTCGCTGGCAAAGCCGACTTCAATTATCCCAAAAACATTGTAATGAAGGGCTATAAACCCACCACTGAAGCTCACATGGGCCAGATCAAAAGAGCATACACTGCAATTGCTAAAGCCAAGAGACCAGTGATCTATGCTGGTGGAGGGGTGATTCTGTCCAACGCCGCTAAGGAGCTGAAAGAACTGGGAGAGAAGCTCAGGTGCCCGGTAACCACTACTCTCATGGGCTTGGGAGGATTTCCTGCCCCGCACGAGTTGTGGCTGGGGATGCTCGGAATGCATGGTACTTTCCGGGCTAATATGGCTGTGGCCAACGCTGATGTGCTTATTAGCATAGGTGCACGCTTCGATGATCGCGTAACTGGCAAACTGGATGAATTCGCCCCGTCTGCCAAGATCATCCACATCGACATAGACCCAACCTCAATAAGCAAGAATGTTAGAGTAGACATACCGATTGTTGGTGATTGCAAGGACGCCCTTAAAAAACTCCTGCAACTGGTTAAAGAAAAGCCCTTGGAAGGTGCGGAAAAACAGAGGAAGCCGTGGCTGGATCAAATCCAGAAATGGAAAGAAACCTATCCACTAGCCTATGAACAAAGGGATGATGTAATCAAGCCACAATACGTGGTCGAGATGATTTACAAGCTCTGCAAAGAAAAAAATCCCATCATCACCACCGAGGTCGGCCAGAACCAAATGTGGGCCGCCCAATACTTCCATTTTTCTAAGCCCCGAACTCTCCTTACTTCCGGTGGGCTGGGCACTATGGGCTACGGCATGCCAGCAGCAATTGGCGCCCAAGCCGCTTTTCCTGACAGGTTGGTCATCGACGTTGCCGGAGACGGCAGCATTCAAATGTGTACACAGGAACTTACTACCGCGGTGGAGAACAATCTGCCGGTGAAGGTGGCCATACTCAATAACCAATATCTGGGAATGGTGCGACAATGGCAGCAGCTCTTCTATGAGAAGCAATACTGTGCGACCTGCCTCAAGATGGCACCTGATTTCGTAAAATTGGCTGAGGCTTATGGTGCTGTGGGACTGCGTGCCACCAAACCCAGTGAGGTGGAACAGGTGATCCAAGAAGCAATTGCTACGCCCAGGCCGGTAATCATGGACTTTGTGGTCAATCCTGAAGAATGTGTCTATCCCATGGTGCCTGCTGGTGCAGCGACCACAGAAATGATCCTGGTATAGTTTTAGAATGAGTTGGCCCTCGGCGCTTTGCTGCTCACGCGGTGAGCTGGTAGGGGACAGTTGTTTCACGGTAGACTTTTGCTGGAGAGAATCTCGTTAGCGCATTCAGTTTGCTTCTGCATAAGCTGAAAGGAGAGACGTCGTGAGGCATACCCTCGGAGTCCTGGTGGAGAATCAGCCCGGTGTCCTTTCCCGGGTGGCTGGCCTTTTCAGTGGCAGGGGATTTAATATTGAAAGCCTGACCGTAGCTCCAACCCTCGATCCGCAAGTTTCCCACATCACCTTGGTGACCACTGGCGATGAAACGATCATGGAACAGATCGTCAAGCAGCTCAACAAGCTGGTCAATGTGATCAAAGTGATCGATTTTCGTGAAGTTAAATTTGTGGACCGGGAGATGGCCCTGATCAAGGTCAAAGCCGATGCTATTACCCGTGCTGAAGTCCTTCGTATAGTTGATATTTTTAGGGGTAAGGTGGTGGATGTCAGCCCTAATTTCTTCACCATCGAAGTTACCGGTGATGAAGGAAAAATCGACGCGATTCTGGACCTGCTGGCTCAACTTGGAATCGTTGAGGTGGTCAGAACCGGAAAAGTCGCCATTGCCCGCAGTAAAAAAAATAGCAAGATGAAATAAAGGCGGGCGGCACCACCGAATTTGCTGCTGGATTTCCTCGCTTCGAGCCATGGAGTAGTACAGAACAACCGCCCTGCATCTCATCCTATCAGCAATCTCTGCAGCCCGCTGAATGTGTAATTATCCCACAATACTAGGATTGTGCATACTATCATCGTTAGAGGAGGATGCTGTGAAAATTTATTACGATTCGGATGCCGATTTGGGTGTGCTGGAAGGCAAGAAAGTGGCAATCATCGGCTACGGCAGTCAGGGTCACGCTCAGGCTCAAAATTTAAGAGATAGTGGTGTTGATGTTATCGTCGGCCAGCGCAAGGGAGGACCTAACTACGAGCTAGCCAGGGAGCATGGCTTCGAGCCTATCTCAGCTGCAGAAGCAGCAGAAAATGCTCAGGTCGTTCAGATCCTTACTCCGGATCATGTCCAGGCAAAGCTGTACACTGAAGATGTGGCCCCCCACATGACCGAGGGTAAAACGCTACTCTTTTCCCACGGCTTCAATATCCACTTCGGTCAAATCCAGCCCGCCGACTACCTAGACGTGGTGATGATCGCTCCAAAAGGTCCCGGTCATCTGGTGCGGAGCGAATACGAAAAGGGAGCGGGAGTACCGTCTTTGGTCGCCATTCATCACGATGCCAGCGGTCATGCTCTGGAGACAGCCCTCGCTTATGCCAAAGGGTTGGGAGCCACCCGTGCTGGAGTGATTGAAACCACCTTTAAGGAAGAAACCGAGACTGATCTCTTCGGAGAGCAGACTGTTCTCTGTGGCGGGGTGTCCGAGTTGGTCAAGGCGGGATTTGATACGCTGGTCGAGGCTGGCTACCAGCCGGAAATCGCTTACTTTGAGTGCCTTCATGAGCTGAAGCTCATAGTTGACCTATTTTATCAGGGAGGCCTCTCTTTCATGCGATACTCTGTTAGTGATACGGCTGAGTACGGCGATTACACCCGGGGCAAACGCATAATCACCGAAGATACTCGAAAGGTTATGCGAGACATTCTTGCAGAGGTGCAAAGGGGTGACTTTGCCCGAGAATGGATCTCTGAAAACGAGGCCGGCCGCCCAAATTTCGACAACATGCGACGTCAGGAAAAAGAACACCCCATTGAGGAGGTGGGCGCCAAACTTCGTGCCATGATGCCCTGGTTGAAGAAAAAGTAAGTTTCAGTGAACCATTTGGAGCAGAAACTGATATTCTAATATATACGAATCACAGAAACAGAGTGGGGCAAACCCGAAATCAGAATATCCAAATCCGAAGCAATGCCAAATTTTCAAAACCCTAATGACCAAAACCTGACAACTGCAATTACAAAGTTGTTTTGAACATTGGATAATTTGTATTTCGAATTTGTTTCGTGCTTCGGATTTAGGATTTCGAATTTAGAGGCGGCTAAGCCGCTAAGCGCTCTCTGTGATTTATTTTCTTCTTTCACTGAATCAACATTTACCTGTAGTCGACGCTATGCCGCGAATCCCTATTGCCAAACAAGGCCTACCGTATATTTTCGGTATCACGGTCCTATTGATCCTGCTCCTTTTCCTTGGCTGGAAGTTTTTGACCGTATTGGCTTTAATCTTGACCGTTTTGGTGGTAAACTTCTTTCGGGATCCCGAGCGGGTAAGCCCGCAGATACCTCACGCGGTGCTGTCGCCGGCAGATGGCAAGATTATATTTGTGGGACCCGTATCTGAAGAAAGGTTTCTCAGCAAGGAGGCCTTGAAAATTAGCATCTTTATGTCTATTTTTAACGTCCACGTTAATCGAATTCCTTGCGCGGGAGAAGTGGAGAGTATCCATTACGAAAAGGGCACATTTTTTGCTGCCAGTTTAGATAAGGCTTCTCAAAAAAATGAACATAACGCAGTAATTGTGCGAACCCCTGAAGGAGAAAAAATAGTATTCGTGCAAATTGCCGGACTGATAGCGAGGCGCATCGACTGCTGGTTGCAGCCGGGCGAACGAGTAAAGCAAGGCGAGCGCTTTGGCATGATTCGCTTTGGCTCCAGATTGGACGTTTTCGTTCCCACTAACAGCCACCTGGCAGTAAGCAAGGGGCAACGCGTTAGAGCAGGGGAGAGTATCTTATGTTACCATCCGCCAAAAAACTAAAGGGAAAGAGTCGTAAGTCTCGACAAAAAAAACGAGGAATCTATCTGCTCCCTAATCTCCTAACCACAGGGAACCTTTTTTGTGGCTTTTACGGCATGATTGCTGCCATCAACCATAGCTTCAGAACGGCAGCGATTGCGATCCTTTTTGCCTGTCTCTTCGATATTCTAGACGGTAAAGTTGCTCGACTGACCGGTTCGAACAGCCGCTTTGGCGTGGAGTATGATTCTTTGGCTGATCTAGTGGCCTTTGGTGTAGCACCCGCCGTGCTCGTTTATCTCTGGGCGCTCAAACCATTCGGTCGGTTGGGGTGGGTTGCAGCCTTTCTCTTTGTTGCCTGCGGAGCCCTCCGCCTGGCGCGGTTCAATGTGCAGGCCGGTTCAGTTTCCAAGAAGTATTTCGTTGGACTCCCCATACCTGGAGCAGCACTCATGGTTGCCACCACGGTGCTGTTCTTCTATCGAATGGGAGGGAGTGGTCCCACCAAGCACTTTTTATTACTGGCCATGGCTTACCTCTTGGGTTTTCTCATGGTCAGCAGCATTCCATTCAACAGCTTTAAGGAATTTGACGGATTTCAGCGAATGCCTTTCCGGACGCTTTTCATCATAATTTTGCTTTTTTCAGTAATTGCGGTGCAACCTTCTATCATGCTTTTCACTTTTGCGCTTGTTTACGTGAGCTCTGGCCCTATAGGGTATGTATTTAGACTTCTGCGAAACCGCAGAGAATCAGTCACTGAAGAAAGCCCCAAGCAGGAGATTCACGCCCTTAAAAAGAGAAAGCAATAGTGCGGGTTCCCAGTATTTGATTCAAAGTCAGCTGACATTTGAAGCATTTTCAATAAGGTGACTGCGGTTCACCTCTACAAGTTTGCAGGCCTACTACATTTCCCCTCCCAAAGATTACCTGGCGAGGGGAAATTTTTCTTTTTCCCATTGTCAGCTACATGGTACTATTCCTTCTTGCGATTTTACCATTAACGACCAAGGACACAGGTATCTGCTATGGCAATGACCATCACTGAAAAAATTCTTGCTGCGCACTCCCGCTTGAAAAGAGTGGAACCGGGAGAACTCATCGAAGTGGATGTTGACTTCTGTCTTGCCAATGATATTACCGCTCCCATAGCCATAGAGCGATTTCGCCAAGCGGGGGCCAAAAAGATCTATGATGCGGCGAGGGTCGCCCTTGTCCCTGACCACTTCGTGCCCAATAAAGACATTGAATCAGCGGCTCAGTGTCAGATACTGCGTGAGTTTGCCCAAGAACATAAGCTTCCACATTTCTTTGAAGTGGGACGTATGGGTATCGAACATGCACTTTTGCCCGAGCAGGGTCTCGTGCTTCCGGGAGATGTGGTGGTTGGCGCCGACAGCCACACGTGCACCTATGGAGGATTGGGCGCCTTCGCTACCGGAGTAGGGAGCACGGACCTCGCTGCTGTTATGATCACCGGCAGAACTTGGTTCCGAGTGCCAGCATCCATAAAATTCGTTTACCATGGTACTCTGGCTCCTTGGGTGACAGGCAAAGATCTCATTCTCTACACTATCGGCCAAGTCGGCGTAGATGGAGCCCGCTACAGGTCCATGGAGTTTACCGGTCAGGTTATTTCTCATCTCTCCATGGATCAGCGACTGACTATGGCCAACATGGCCATCGAAGCCGGAGCAAAAAACGGCATCATCGCTCCTGACGAGTGCACTCGAGCTTTTGTTGAGGGGAGGGCTCAACGAAGCTATACATTCTATGAGAGCGACGACAATGCTGTGTACGAGCAGGTAATAAACTACGATGTTAGTGAGATAGAACCTCAAGTGGCCCTGCCCCATTCACCGGCCAACAGTCAACCCGTTTCATCTCTGGACAAAATTTCTATTGATCAGGTGGTGATCGGCTCTTGTACAAACGGTCGACTAGAAGATTTGAGGGCCGCGGCCGACATACTAAAAAATCGCCGGATAGCTCCAGGGGTGCGCTGTCTAATAATTCCGGCAACCCAAACAATTTATAGACAGGCAATGGACGAAGGATTATTCACCATCTTCCTCGAAGCAGAGGCTGCCATCAGCACCCCGACCTGCGGCCCTTGCTTGGGCGGTCACATGGGCATTCTGGCTGCTGGTGAGCGGGCCGTAGCTACCACTAACCGGAATTTTGTGGGAAGGATGGGTCACCCGGAAAGCGAAGTGTATCTGGCCTCACCTGCCGTAGCTGCCGCCTCGGCCGTTCTCGGCCGCATCGCCAGCCCGGAGGAGCTATAACGATTCTTCACCACGAAGAACACAAAGGGCACGAAGGATTGAGAGATATTGGATTTTGGATGTGGGATGTGACGAGCTTCAAAAGTATGCCAAAGCAAATTTGATATCTCCTCTCTCTTTGTGTACTTCGTGATCTTCGTGGACCCATAATGATCTGACTGTAACCTAGGAGATGGAGACCAATGAAATTCTCAGGCAAGGCTTGGAAATTTGGGGCTGATATTGACACCGATGCCATTATTCCGGCTCGCTATCTGAACACTTCGAATCCCCAGGAACTTGCCCTTCATTGTATGGAAGATGCCGATCCCGAGTTTCCGCAAAAGGTCACGCCAGGTGACGTAATCGTGGCTGATAAAAACTTCGGCTGCGGCTCATCCCGGGAACACGCCCCTATTGCCATTAAGGCAGCCGGGGTGAGTTGCGTGATTGCGGCAAGCTTTGCTCGCATCTTCTATCGCAATTCCTTTAATATGGGATTACCTATTTTGGAGTCGCCGGAGGCGGCGGCAGATGTTGTCACAGGTGAGCAACTTGAAATAGATCTGTCTACTGGCACTATTGTCAATAAAAGCCGAAATCTTACGTATAAGGCGCAGCCGGTGCCAGTATTCATGCAAGAGTTGTTAGCCGCCGGCGGCCTTATTCCGTACGTTATGAAACATCTCAGTTCTTCTGAGTGAATATATTGTTAAAATTCCGCAATTCGAAACAGAGGAAAACAACAGATGTGGGATGTGATTTGCGATCAAAAATTTTTCTCTAGATTTAGTGTCCCCCCTTCTCAGATTTCACATCTTTTGTTACTGCGTGACCTTTGTGGTTTTGATGAGCCCTTGGGAGGATGTAATGGCGGATTCCTATCGGATTGGTGTGATACCCGGTGATGGCACCGGCCCTGAGGTTGTGGCGGAAGGATTAAAAGCGCTTGCGGCGGTCGCTGAACGCAACGACTTTTCCTATGAACTAGTTAGTTATGATTTGGGCGGCGATCGTTACCTGAAAACAGGTGAAACTCTGCCCGGTTCAGTTCTCGAAGAACTCAAAAACTTACACGTTATTTACTTGGGTGCTATTGGTCACCCCGGAGTTCCCCCCGGTATTTTGGAGCAGGGAATTTTATTGACCATCCGCTTCGCTCTCGACCAATATATCAATCTGCGCCCCGTGGTACTCTACCCCGGGGTCTGGACCCCACTTCGAGACAAAAAGCCTGAAGATATTAATTGTGTGGTGGTCCGGGAAAATACCGAAGGTCTCTATGTAGGAAGTGGTGGTTTTTTGAGGAAGGGAACCCCGGACGAGGTGGCTATTCAGGAGTCGATAAATACCCGCAAAGGCGTGGAGCGTTGCATCCGCTATGCCTTTGAATATTGCCGTCGCCAGGGGCGCAAAAAGGTAACTCTCTGCGGCAAGACTAATGTGCTCACTTTTGCTTTCGACTTATGGCAGCGTGCCTTTTATGAAATGGCTGAGGAATACAAAGATATTCAATCAGATTACGCACACGTGGACGCTCTTTGTATGTGGATGGTGAAAAATCCGGAATGGTTTGACGTCATCGTGACCGACAATATGTTCGGCGACATCATTACCGACCTCGGAGCCATGATTCAGGGAGGTATGGGCATAGCCGCCGGGGGAAACATCAACCCTGCGGGGGTATCCATGTTCGAGCCCATAGGAGGTTCAGCTCCTAAGTATACTGGTAAAAACATGATTAACCCCTTGGCAGCCATTGCCGCCCTGGCGATGCTTCTGGATGACCTTGGCGAAGAAAATGGAGCACATCAGGTTGAAGAGGCCATCAAAAAAGTGGTAAAGGATGACATCAAAAGCATGGATGCCGGACGTATGGGCTACACTACCCAAGAAATTGGTGATTTGGTAGTAACATACATTACTGAAGCCTAATCAGCGTCCCCAGGCGAGGTAATAGGTCATGGGTAATAGGTTATAGGTAGAAGAAATCCCCCACCCCAAAACCTATGACCCATAACCCATAAACCGAAGGTTTGACTCTCCGGTGGCATGCGCTTGGCCCTATGCGCCATGCGAATTTTCATCTTAGGAAAGGTTAAGACCAATGGCGAAAGACTATCATGTAGCAGTAGCCGGAGCCACGGGCGCTGTGGGGAATGAGATGATCAAGATCCTCGAGGAGCTGGAGTTCCCGGTAGCCTCTCTCAAATGCCTGGCATCTTCCCGCTCTCTCGGAAAAACACTCGAGTTTCACGGTGAGGAGCTGCCCGTTGAGGAACTCCGGGCAGATTCTTTTGAAGGAGTGGATATAGCCCTCTTCTCGGCAGGCGCCGGACCGAGTCGAGAATTTGCTCCGGCAGCTGCCAATTCCGGCTGTGTGGTAATTGATAATTCCAGCGCCTGGCGCATGGATCCAGATGTACCTCTAGTGGTTCCAGAGGTAAATCCGCACGCTATAGCCGACTACAAAATAAAGGGAATTATAGCCAATCCCAATTGCTCCACCATTCAAATGGTGGTGGTTCTCAAACCTATTTATGACGCTGCCGGGATCGAGCGGGTGGTGGTGTCAACTTACCAGGCGGTTTCGGGTACCGGCAAGCGGGCAATGGAAGAATTGACAGACCAAACCAGAAATTTGCTCAGTTTTCAGGAAGCCAAACCCGAAATTTATCCTTACCGAATCGCCTTTAACTGTTTCCCCCACATCGGCAGTTTTCTGCAAAATGGCTATACTGAAGAAGAAATGAAGATGCTCCATGAAACCCAGAAAATAATGGAAGATTCCACCATCCGGGTGAGCGCAACCACCGTGCGTATTCCGGTATTCTACGGTCATTCGGAGGCTGTGAACATTCAAACCAAAGGGAAGCTTACCGCCAAAGAAGCTAGAGTTCTCCTCGTTCAAGCTCCTGGGATAAGGGTCATGGATAATCCAGATGAACGCATTTATCCCATGCCTTTGTTCGCAGCCGGTATCAATGAGACTTTGGTGGGCAGAATCCGAGAGGACCTTTCCATTGAAAATGGGCTTGATCTCTGGATAGTGGCTGACAACATACGCAAGGGTGCTGCTCTAAACACAGTGCAAATTGCAGAGCTTTTGGCGAAAGAGTATCTCTAGCCTGGCACCTCATGGAGTCATGCGCTCTGAGGTAATTATTGGCACACGCAAATCAGTCTCCACTGCGGTGCCGTCAGTTGTCCGTTGCTAAAAACCGCATGGAGCATTGAGCAAATTCAAAATCCTTCACCCTCTGCTCTATGCTACTTTAGACATTTTAGACATTGTATTCATGAAATTCCTCCAAGATCTCACACTTGGCCACTACTACCCCACTGAATCAACAATTCACTCCCTCGATCCCCGAGTAAAGCTGTTAGGTTTGTTTCTGGTGGGAATTACACTTTTCTCCCTTAAAAAACCGTGGGGACTGGCCATCTTCTTTGTCGCAGCCCTGTGGCTTATACGTTTTTCTCACCTGCCTCTGACTACCGTTCTCCGGGGATTACGACCCTTTGGCTGGCTCTTCCTCTTAACCGCTTGCCTGCAGCTTTTTTTCACTTCAGGGCAACCAATTCTTCCTTTCGATTTGGCACCGTTGCACTTCACCAAGGAAGGGATCCAGCAAGCTATTCGCATCGGGGGGCAACTTGCTCTTTTTATATTGTTTTCCTCCATTCTTACCCTGACCACTTCACCCATGGAACTGCTCCGTGCCTTAGAAAAGCTTGGCAGCCCACTGAAACGAATCCGCATTCCAGTGGCAGATATATGCCTGGCAATGCTCCTCTGCATTCGCTTTCTTCCCATTCTAGGTCAAGAGGCGGAAAGGATCGTTGAAGCGCAGGAGGCGCGGGGCATCAATCTCAAGTCTGGAACATGGCGCCACCGTCTGGAAAAATTCCATGGTATTTTTCTCCCCCTACTCTATAATGTCCTGGGACGCGCCGAGGAGTTGGCTACTGCCATGGCAGTTCGCGGTTACGGGCAGGCTGTTGATAAGCAGACCCTGAAGAGCATGCGTATGTCTGGGGGAGATCTTTTTGGCCTCGTAGTGATTGTTTCTTGGTGCATCACAGTTTTGTGGCTTTTCCGTGGCTGAGGTCCACATTGCGAATTATCGCCGGCAAGCACAAGGGACTGCACTTGGACGGTCCAAAGGGCAATCGTGTACGACCCACGGCCGACCGGGTGAGGGAGGCCATTTTCAACATTCTCGGTTATGATCTCAGCGACCTCTGGGTGCTTGACCTTTTCGCCGGCACTGGGGCCATGGGATTAGAAGCACTCAGCCGTGGTGCGGCCTTCGTGGTCATGGTGGACCAGCACCCTGCTGCCATACGGTTGATTGGCCGCAACCTAACGGCCTGTGGCAACCCGGAAAACGTTAGAGTTCAAAAGCTGGATTTGCGTCGGGGCCTTAAGAGTTTAACCAGCCAGGACTACAGCTTCGACTTAGTTTTTATGGATCCCCCATACGGACGGGGATTGACTCAGCGCTGCCTGGAGCACCTCGGCAGCGGCAAAATCCTAAACGAGGCTGCCACTGTGGTTAGCGAGCACGCCAGTGAGGAGAATCTCTCCTCAATCTATGGCTGTCTGCACCGTCAATCCATGCGGGTTTACGGGAATACCGGAGTGAGCTTTTACTCACGGGGAGAATAGAAAACAATGAAAGAAGAGAGAGTGACCGTCTATGCTGGTTCCTTTGATCCCATCACTAACGGGCATCTGGATTTATTGGAGCGAGCTTTAAAGATGTTCGACAACATCATCATTGCCGTGGCTGAGAACCCGGCAAAAGAACCGCTTTTTACCCTTGAAGAACGGCTGGAACTCATTCGCGCCAGTCTGAGCAATCATCCGGAGCCCCATCGCATTAAAGTTGACAGCTTCAAAGGACTCCTGGTGGATTACGTCGAGAAGTGCGGAGCCATGGCCATTCTCAGAGGTTTACGAGCCGTAAGCGACTTCGAGTACGAGTTCCAGATGGCTCTTATGAACCGAAAGTTGAATAGAAGACCGGAGACTCTCTATTTGATGACCGGTGCACGTTGGATCTACATCTCCTCTCGGATAATCAAGGAAGTGGTCCAGGCGGGAGGCAGTGTTACCGGATTGGTACCGGAGGCTGTTGAAAAGAAGCTGCGGGAAAAGATGTTGGATAAGATAAACTAAAAATAAGAGTTCAAAGTATCTTAGGATAGGATTTTATAGGGGATCAAGAGCACTCTTGATCCCCTATTTTGTCGTGCGGGCGAAATAGTCAGCCAGTATCTGAGCATGATCGAAGGCTAGCGGAGAAGGCAGGTCTTCCCTGGTGAACACTCCCAGCGCGAGAGCGTCATCTCTGGCCTCTGGTTTTCCCTCGGCGCGGGCCCTGAATACCACCGAGATTGTGTGATGGCGCGGATCCCGCTCCGGAGCAGAGTAGGCACCAAAGTGTCCTAAAAGCTCCACCTCTAAAGATGTCTCTTCCAGGGCCTCTCGGCGGGCTGCATCCTCGAGAGACTCACCGTAATCCACAAAACCTCCTGGTATAGCCCAGCCAAAAGGCTCCTTAGCCCGCTTGATCAGGATAATTCCCTTGTCTTCTAGTTCAATTATGATGTCCACGGTGGGAAGAGGATTTCTATACCGGTAAACCAACGCGCCACACTTTGGACAATTGATTCCTACTTTCACCTTCACCTCCTCTGGCTTCTCCCCAGTCTCACTCATTCTTCGTCGCTGGGATTAACCACAGAGATCACAAAGATAACATTACCTATTTCTTTGTGCCCTTCGTGACCTTTGTGGTAAAAATAGCAGCCCTGCCCACAGGAAGAGCCTTACCGCTTTCGCAACAGTAGGTGCTCCAACATGAGTACCAGCACAATACCAACAACCAGGCCATTGCTTACCACCACTCCAATGGAAGCAGGAAGAATGGCAAAGAAGGATGGTGGCAATGTTGCAACCAATGTTCCTATGATCACCGGCAGCCCCACAACCAGGTAATCCCGCCCCGTCAATGACTTTCCCCCTGCGGTAATCACCGAGATCCCCGCTCCTACTTGGGAACCCAAGGCAACACAGAGGGCAGAACCTACTACCGTCGCCGGCACTGCAGTCAATAAAGCATTCAGTCTCGGCATGAAGGCTGCGAGGAGTAAGATCACACCACACATGGCTTGAGCATATCTGCTCGCCACTCTGCTAACCAGGATCACTCCTGGACTGCTGGAGTAACTAACCGTTCCCACCACGCCCAGCCCTGCAGCCGCTATGCCGGCCAAGCCGGTGACCTCTATGCCTCGATCGACCCGCCTTGTTAGATCGTCCTTTCCCACTATCTCTCCGACTCCGTGAATGCTTCCGACTGAATTGACCATTACGGCGAGATAGGCAAAGAAACAGGAAATGATTGCCGGCAGATAAAAGCGGGGCAAGCCGGTCCACAACTGAGCCGGAAGAGAAAACCAGGCGGCCTCTTTCACCGGTTGAAGATTCATCAGACCCCAGAGCCAAAAGATGAATGTGCCTACGACGATGCCAACTATCATGGCCGTTGTCTGCCAAAATCCTTTTAGCCAGTGAGATAAAATGGCAATAAAGATGATCAGCGCCAAAGAGGCGGCAAATATTGCACCATCGCCACGGGGATGACCCGGGTCAATACCAATCAGCAATGGCAACAAATAGGGCAATAGGGTGAAGGCGATGAGCAACAGTATTACTCCCACTACATTTGGAGTAAAATACTTTGTCACGTAGTGCATCCAGCGAAGCCGTCCGATGACGAAGAGAACCAGACCACCAAATAAGAACCCTCCTTTGATCGCTGCCAAGCCGCTGGGCGCAAGAGTGACAAAGGTGAGGAGCAGTGCGGTGGCTGGTCCCTCTTGTAAGGGGTACTTGTGCCCAGCCAAAGTTTGCCATGCGGTAAAAGCTCCTGCGAGTAAAAGAATTTTTTGAAAAAACGCCACCTCCTCTTCAGCTGGCAAGTTGAGAGCTTTGGCGGAAATGGAGGCCACTATCACCAAAGCGGGGAACATAATCAGCGCCCACTGTGAGCCATATAAGAGATTGCGCCAGAAAGGGGGACGCTGGTTCAGGCTGTAAAAGAACTCCCGGTCATCCATATCGCACTATCTCCCCACCCTAAAAGCGAAGCTTGAGTTTTCCGGCAGCAGTCTGGATTGTGAGCAAAAAAGAAGATTTGGGAGTACTGGAGCGCTGATTTGAGATTTGGGATTTCGGATTTCTGATTGAAAAGCAAAATATACTAGTCCAAACTTAATTAACATTCCACAATCCCCATTCCCCAATCCGCAATCGAAATACTCCAATACTCCTCGGCGGCTTTTTAGGTCAGAGCAATGGAGCTTTAATTGATCGCGTCTTATGGACTAAGCGTTGCTAGATGGGTGGCCTTTAATGTTGAATTTCGAATAAGAGACTGATGGAATCTTCGTTATGGATACTTTTTATGGCTTCAGCAAATAACCGAGCCGATGAGAGCACTTTGAGGTTGCTGATAGTTCCTCTTTCTGGTCGCCGAGGAAGCGTATCTGTGACAACTATCGAACCAAAAGGGCTTTGGTCCAGGCGTTCCACAGCTGGGCCGGAGAGGATGGCATGGGTACAGCAGGCATGCACCGAACTGGCACCTTTGTCCAGAAGAGTGCGGGCTGCCTCTACCAAAGTTCCACCAGTGTCCACCATATCATCGAGAATGACCGCAGTCTTGTCCCTCACCTCTCCAATGAGATGCATAGCCTCGGCCTGGTTTGCATCAGCTCTCCGCTTGTCGATGAGTGCAAGGCCAGCGTTCAATCTACTAGCATATGCGCGGGCCCGGGGTACTCCCCCAGCGTCGGGGGCAACTATCACGACCTCTCGAAACTGCTCTCTAAGGTGAGGCAGAAGAATGGGAGAGGCATATAAATTATCCACGGGGATATTGAAAAAGCCCTGGATCTGACCTGCGTGTAAATCCATGGTGAGCACCCGATCAGCACCTACGGCAGTGAGAAGATCAGCCACCAATCTGGCCGTGATAGGTACACGGGGCTTGTTTTTACGATCCTGGCGGGCGTAACCGTAGTATGGCATCACGGCTGTGACCCTCCGGGCAGATGCTCTCTTCAAAGCGTCGATTATTACCAAAAGCTCCATAAGGTTATCGTTTACCGGATGGGCAATTGACTGGATAACAAACGTGTCCGTGCCTCTAACGCTTTCTCCCAGTTCCACCAAGGTTTCACCATCACTGAATCTATCGATTCTGGTGCGACCCATGGAAATTCCAAGGTGATCACAGATCTCTTGTGCCAACTTCGGATTGCTATTGCCGGTGACGACTCTTAGGCCCACAGTTGCCATACCTGACTCTCCTTGCAGAAAGATTACGGCCTGCTAACATAGTACAGTCCAGCCCAAATGGCAAGACTCGAAGATGGTCTATCTTATTTCTTGAGAGATGTCTAACTAATCGTGCGGGGGGGGAGGAGTCTAAAACAATGTTTCTCACCAGAGCGCTTGGCAAAACGTAATCGGCTAACGGTAAACCGTTCCTACACTGGCTGCACAACTGGTTGGCGTTTACCAGTGACCTTTTATGTTTTTTTCGCCATGCGCTATGCCCTATGCCCTATGCGCACTCAGTGCCCGCCACAGTGATCGCAGCATTGAACTGTGGCTGCCAAGGCCTTGACAACCTCTTTGGGATCAGCCTTTACAACTTCGACCACTTCCAGCGCAAGGGCCAAACCTCCTTCCAGGTCGGGCAACTTCTCTTGAGATAGTAGACGGGATGCTACAAACGGTATTGTATCAGGATCCAGATTGAGTTCCAGATGGTCACCTTCTCTGAGGTTCTCCAGTTGTTGGTCAACCCCATCGATCCAGGTCTCCACACCATAAATGAAGCGGTGCTGCCCTGTTTCTTCAATCATCCTGTCCTTGTCATGCAGCCGAAACTCAATCGTAACATAATGCAGTGGCATCACTGGTGCCGACATTTCTCTATTCTCCCCACTGTTTTTGGCCTTGATAAGTTGGTTCCAGGTTAGCACCCGCTAGAGATTTCCTACTCTATCGTTACGCATCCCCTTCTCCCTTTTTCTATCTTAGTGGCTCTTTTATCGCAGGTCAATCAGACAAGAAACATCTTTCTGGATTTGCGCGGATGCCTTTTTAGCGTAAAGGAACCTTGGCGAGAGAGGAGCGATATATCACTACTACCCATTGAAAGATGGTCAAGGCAGATCCAGAAAGATGCTGAATAACGTCAGAAATAATTGCTTTTTTCACTCCCTGCCGATACTATTCAAAAGATTACCGTCTTGGAAGGGGGTACTCATGCTCTCGCGACCGGTGCCGGGAAACAAACACTATCGCTTTATGTTGGTCTTTGCAGCGACCTTTGTTTTCCTTTCACTTTTTACCTCCAGCCTCGAAGGCGCTAGTGTCAGTGATCTCACCTTAATTGATATGAACGGCAATAAGGTGAGCCTTTTTGACGTGACTGGAAATAAAACGCTGTTACTTTATTTTTGGGCAACCTGGTGTAAACCTTGTCGACTAGCCACACCTCAAATTGTCGCTCTTGCCGAGAAATATAATGACCGAATCACCGTTATTGGGATAAATGTAGGAGGAGTGGACTCACCGAAGGATGTCAAAAAATACGGCAAACGCCACAAAATCACCTACCCTTTATTTATTGACTCTGACAACCAGATGATAGAGGCCTATTCTATCCATGCCATTCCAACCGTTATCTTACTGGACACAGACGGTAACATCCTTTTCCGAGGCAATGAACTACCTGAAAATCTGGAACAGTTCTTGCCAAAATAGTTAATACCTGTTGCTCGAAGATTGGTTATCCGGCCCCTCGCCCTCCCTCCCTTTCTTTTTGAGGTAGTTGGCTGCGCAGCTCATCAAAATGAGCATGCCTAAAACCATGAGCATGAACTCGCCTTGAGTGTAGGCGCGGTAGATGCCGATGCAAGTTACCAGAATGCCGATTAAAATGCTAGCAATGAGCAACGGAAAGCTCATATTCTATTCTCGCATTGCTTCCCTATAGGACGCTGTGTGGTCATTGGGGCTAGTTGCCCTTCATATAGGGCAAAGGGCATGGAACATAGAGTATAGGGTAAGAGAGTTGATGCGCTTACCGAATTCTTCCTGCCCCTCCCTTCATATTGAATGACAGCAGATGAGTACAAGTTGTCCTCGCTAGGGCTTTTCGGCCGTCACTACCATCCTTTTGCCAAGAAGCCCGTAATCCCCCGGTCTGGGGTGAGAGACCAATGCACCAACGGAGGTAATCTCCTTGAAGCCACTGTCGGCAAGCAACACTTCCAGTTCTTTGTGTCGAAAAAGGCGAGCGAAATAAGTGACGTCCCGGATGAGTCCATTTTCTTTGCTCAAGACCATCTCTCGAACCAAAACCCCTGTATCGCGCAGTTGCCGTTGCCGACAGACCACCAGATCCTCGCCGGCTTCATGCCAACTGGTAGGTTTGAACTGCTGGCGAGCGTGGTCACTGTGAATCAGATCAAGGAGTACCTTCCCTCCTGGTCTGAGCAAACGGCGGATTTCTCGGAGGATTCTCTGATTCTGGCTGTCGTCCTCGAAATAACCAAAGGAATTCCCCATGACAAGCACTGCGTCGAAGATGGAGTCTGCCAGTCCCAGTTTGCAAGCGTCGCCTCGACAGAAACAGACAGCGCGACCCACTTGGGCTGCATTCTCCAAGCCTACGCGCAAAAGCACCTGCGAGTAGTCCACCACTGTGACATTCTTATAACCTCTTTTATGCAGCTCTATAGCATGACGGCCCTGCCCGCCACATAGGTCTAGGATTCGGTCATCAGAATTGAGCTCCAGGGTTGCTTCAACCATATCCACTTCGGTGGCAGTGGTTACGGGACAGCACACACTGCGGGCGTCAGTCACAAGATAGGTCTCATCAAAAATATGCTGCCACCAAGACGGATCGTAGTCATCCATAACTACCTCTAGACTACTGAGAAGGGCCAACCAGGTGATAATCATCTGAAATGATGTGAGATATGAGATACGAGATGTGAGATTTTAGTTGAGCTAGTTTATCACACACCGCACATCACACATCTCACATCCCAAATGGCTTGTTTTGCACTTGTTTCCCTTGCTGAAACTTACTCATTAGGATGACAACCGAAGGAGAAAAGTCCGTCACTTGCCATCAAAGCCGATTGTCCGTTCCAGGGAGCTGTTCTGGCAATGGCCTCTTCTTCTTCGCTGATGTGGACGAAGTCATCCAACTGCCCTGCCCGCCACCAGTTTGTTAGTTGCACTGCGTCAGTCCATAAATTCATGCAGTAGAGGCGCAGTTTTTCTACCTGAGCCTCGTTTAGTAAGCGAGGCCGCCAGGCAGTCTTGATAGGACCCAACAAGTAGGTGTGCCCCATTTTCACGGCTTGCGAATTCACTTCTTCTCGTATTTCCTCAAGTGTGCTGTAGTTCACCCTACAAATAGCGCTGTTAAGCTGAGCTACCACCCCTGCAGGGGGCGTGCTTCCCGGCAGTATCGCCAGGGCCTGCGTTCCCCCACCAGCTCCCACATTGGTTGGAATACCTCCGAAGCGTCCGAGAAAGCCTATTAGCCCCGCATCAGTAATAAGACATCGAAAATCCGTTTGCCACGATTGCAGACCAACCCTTCGTTCATCGCGGAAGAGCCAAGGTGATTCTTCAGCCCATAAGGAGAGAGGCACCAAATCCTGGACAATATAATTTCCAGCTTTCAATGCTTCATTCAGGTCCCCATCGGGGTCTCGGCTTTTGAAGCCAATATATATTCCCTCCCCTGAATAGCCCTGAACGGGCTTGAGCACGAGCCGCTCCCAGTTCTCCCTGGTCCAAGTCACTAAATCGCCTATGGGTTCTCCCTTGGGCCCAGTAGTAGCTCGGTGGTACAACTGTCTCGTCCACGGAGTTCTACTCACTGTGGTCTCTCGCAGCCGATTACGCAAGGAATCGGTAACTGCCTCAAAAAGCCCTTTGGCACCTGCTGGCTCCATACCGCGAGGATTGACCACGAGATCATCCTTAATTGCTTGGCGAAGGGCCGTAAGCGACTGCTCTCTTTCCATTTTGATAAGCACATCATTGTTAAAATCCATAAATATCAAAGTAATTTGTTGGCCCTTATGATACACATTACCCTGGTGGCAATCCAGATCTTGCGGTGCGGCCAGCCCTGCGGTTACCCCATCCATTCTGTCCAAATATTGTACGAAATTTCGATTTTCAACAACTGTTTCTAGAGTATCCGGCTCTGCCACCAGCACTATGTGGGCTTGCTTGTCTGCGTTTCGTTGTTTATGAGCACGGAGTAAGGCCGCGGCAAAAGCAGGTACAGGATTTAAGTAGTCATGATCAAAATTGAGATGGATCTCTAGACCCAAGTGGGGCCGTAACCTACTCCAGGCAAGCTTCCCAAGTTCCTGTGTTATCCGTTGATACTCCCATCCGCCTGGACTCCCAAGATTCCACTCAGAGTGATAGCCCAAGAAATCTTCCACAGATACCTCCCCGTTTAGTGACATCCGTCTTATCTTGTCTAATTAACACCATAATAAGTAACAATTTCTTCAAAATTCAGCATACCCTGTTCAACACTCTGCAGTTCAGTCCACTCCCATCTGACCACTACTCTTTGTTAATTTTTCAAGTCTTTCCGCCACAAGATCAAACGGTACCTCGCCCCCCTCAAGCAATAGGAGGTGAAAGTGCTTCCAGCCCAAACTGGAAAGGAAACGACTCCGCAAATCTAATATCTCATATTTACCTAGGCTGTAACATAGCTGATAACCAGGATTCAACCGAAATCGCTCTATCTGCGCAGCGGCCTCGTCCGCTGCGAAACCTACAGAAACAAGTAGACCGGCAGCTTCCTCCGCAGTTAACCTTCGTAAGGCTAATCCGGAATCTATCATGCAGCGAGCCGCTCTCCAGAGTTTCCGCTTGCAATCCACCAAGAGTTCCAACGGGTCTTCTACATAGCCAGATTCGGTAAGTATAGATTCAGCATAATAGGCCCACCCTTCGTAGAAAAGGGGCGACTCAACCTGGCGTCGCACCCGATTGTCCAGATTGCGACGAATAGTGTCCAATAAATGGTGCCCCGGGTAGGTCTCGTGTGCAGAAAGAAAACGAAACTCTCGGTGTAACCGTTGCCTGCGGAGAACATCTATTGGAGAATTACTCGTTTGGTCACCAATAGTAACATAGAAAGAGGCGGGTTCACGAGCATCAACGGTCAAAGGTGCACTGTAAGAGGCCCCACTTCTAACCGGACGCAAATATGTTGCTGTCTCGGCCAGTACCAACTTCTGGTTCTCGGCATCATCCATTAGCTCGAGGGCAATACAGAGGTTCCTCAATCTTGCTATTTCGTCTCCGTACAATTGGAAAAGATCAAACTCTCCTTCGTTGCTCGGCAAATAGCTCTCATAAATCTCCTGCCAATTACGGTTGGAATTTATAGTGCGGCGAAGCCTTTCTATTTCTTCCAAATTCGTCCGCCATTCCTCCTCGGCAATACTGTAGATTTCCTCTAAAGACCTAGTGCAACCAAAATGGCGCTGAACAAGCTCTTCTACTGAAGCCGAAGGAAGCAACGCCGCGGGCATTGGACCGACTTGGCGCAACCTACGCCCAAATGCAGAAAGTGCCTTGTCGACCTCCGCACATGGCAGGGCCAGCTCCTCGCGTCGGTCAGACTCAAGAAGAATTTCATCAAGATACTTTTGCGCATGCTGCACCACATCCAAAGCAACCCTATAGTAGGGACCCGGGATGGAGCTCAGGTTTCTGTTTCCCTGATCAATCAGTTTTCTTAAACCAGAAAGCCGTTCAGCAGTGCGACCGAATCGTTCCTTTGTGTCTTGGAATGGCTTATTAAGGGCATGATCGACACCAATACAACCGACCTTTAAATAGAGGAGAGGATTATGGCGCCAGGACTTAACCTCCTCAAACTCAATAAGCAACCCCGCCATATTATGGAGGAGAAGTTGCCGATCAACTTCCTCCTCGAAATCTGTTGAGTTTGATTGTTTTTGCAGCTGAACCTGCAAACTACGCACTGCATCGACAACGGAAGTTATCGCTTCCTCGCTCAAATCGTCCATACGTTCCAGAAAGCCAGCCGCCTCCTGGACTCGAGGTAAAAAGTGGAACTCATCACTGGCGCACATCACTGGAAAGGTTCTCGCCAGCAAGGAGAAATAGGTGTCAGCTATCCGGGCCGTCTGATTTTCACGACTCTGACGCATGGTCCACGGTATCCGAGAAAGTCAGTTGTTTCAACCACAAAGCACACAAAGAGCACAAAGGATTACTTAAGAGAGATGAAAACCCTCTTTGTGTCCTTTGTGACCTCTGTGGTTTTGCACTGTTTGTGCTTATTGGTTATGGGTTACAGCGTCCAAACCTAGTAGGTTTAACCTAGATTTATGTCGGGAGGTACCTGCCAATCTTCCCCAAGGAAGAGCGGCAATTCTGCAATGCACAAAGGACCTACCTTAACCTGCCATTCTACTTGTCTCTCTAATGGCTGTTTCAATGGGGAAGCGAACCCTGGTAGAATTATTTCTCTCCGTTGGTGTGCTGGCAATTCTTCCAGGGCGATCATTATCTGTTCCGCTTTTAATGATTCGTAAATCATCGCCATATCGATGGTATCCCCGCGGCAATCCACGAAAAACAGCCAATATGAACTGAGCGTGTAGCCCATAATGGTGGAGAGTACCTCCTGGGTAAACTCGCTGTTACCTGAAATAAGAATCAAGCTGCTCTCGTTGGGACGGTTTATCTCGACCATGCCAGTGAAGGCGGGTCGCGGCAGGTCTAAAGCTGGTACCTGAGGTAGGATTCTGTCACCGTGCTGGGCAAGAAGAAAGGCCTGTATTTGGCTTTCAGTAAGAAAAGTGCATGCTGAAGGAGTCTGGATTTTTCTCTTCAGTTGCTTGGCGAAATCAGCACAGGAAACTGCGCCGCACTCCTGGCAGTCAGTTTGCGGAAGGTAGGCGAGAAAGTCTATTTTATCAAGATAGAGATCGGCTGCAATCATTCATCTGGAGTAACGCAGGTTTATTGCTTGAGAAGAGGAATAAGCACGCTGGATCTCCGGGGGAGGTATGGCAGCAAACACTTCTCTAGACGATCTCAGGCGTTGCAAGAGTCAGGATTCTTCCCAATGGCGAACAAAGTTGTCCAACCTGAAAACATCTGTCATGCTGAGATCGATCCACTTCAGTCCTACACCTTGGTCGCCGCAAGGCCCGTGCTTCGTGCATATCCACACGACCTCAGCCTGGGATAGAACCGAGCCATGATACTGTGGTAGATTAACCGTGATGTGTACCCGATCACCCACGCGCCAATTTTCACCGGTGCGGACAAAAACTCCGACAGGACTTATGTTTTTGGCCTTTCCCTTAGCGGAACCACGTTTGCCCAACAAACAGTAAGGTGTATCGATTAAAGCGCGTGGAAATCGTCTTTCGTCTCTCATGGTTGAATCTTCTCCCAGTTTTTTTCTTACTTGCTCTTATACCATAAAATCAAGCGCTTGCATAGGAAAAATAGACCCAGATCATAGTCAAGGTAATCCTTGTTGTTTTTTCCTCGTAGTCCTCACTTCCCGTGATATTTATCTTGCCTTTCAGCGTGACCTTGCTTGTGAGCGGTTGTTCATCTGGCACATCTTTGTTTTGGAATTTGATCATGCTAAGATATTTCGGCTTTCCCCTTTTTTGCTCTTGGAGGTGAATATGAAAGTAAGGAAACTAGTTGTAGTCGGAGGTGTGGCTGGAGGTGCTTCAGCCGCAGCTAAAGCGAGGCGGTGTAGCGAAGAGGTGGAGATAGTTATGTACGAAAAGGGCCCAGATATTTCCTATGCGAATTGCGGCCTGCCTTATTATCTTTCGGGAGTCATTGAGAAGCGAGAGGATTTGCTCATCACCAGCTCGGAATTTTTTCGCCGTCGTTTCCGGGTTGATGCCCGGACAAGATGCGAGGTTGTTGAAATCGATAGAAAACGAAAAAGAGTAGTGGTCAACAACCTTGCCACAGGGCTTACGGAAGAGGAAGCTTACGACCGCTTGGTTCTGGCGCCAGGTTCTCATCCCATAATACCTCCCGTACCGGGTGTGGACCTTGCCTTTGTCTCCACTCTCAAGACTCTTGAAGACACTGATCGAATATTTAGCTTTCTGAAGGAAAAGAAACCCCGTCGGGCTGTAGTGGTAGGTAGTGGTCTTATTGGAGTTGAGGCCATTGAAAATCTTGCGCTAAAAGGCCTTGAAATAACAGCGGTTGAGCTTGCTCCTCAATTACTCACCTTTTTGGACTGGGAAATGGCCGAGAAAGTTCGCTGGCACATGCAGCATAAGGGTGTGAAGATCCATCTGTCAGAGGGTCTGGCTTCGGTGGAGGAAAAAAACGGTCAGGGAATAGTGAGGACGGACCAGGGCCGAGAGATCCTTACCGACCTCGTTCTCATCTCGGTAGGGATTAAACCGAACGTGGATTTAGCCAAGAATGCCGGACTCAAAGTTGGAATCACTGGCGGAATCAAGGTTAACGAGTTCATGCAGACGAGTGACCCTGATATTTTTGCTGCGGGAGATTGTATCGAGACCACCAATCTAGTAACCGGCAAGCCGACCCTTACACCCATGGGCTCAGCAGCAAATAAGGAAGGTAGAGCTGCTGGCGCCAACGCTCTCGGTCGCCGTGTTGCGATAAAGGGTTTCACCGGCACGATTATCGTCAAGGTCTTTGACCTGACTGTGGCCAAAACCGGTCTTTCTGAAAGGGAGGCCTCATTAGAGGGCTATTCGCCCCTGGCGCTCTACGTAGACCCTAGTCAGCATGCCGGTTATTATCCGGGAGCCAAAGCTCTGAGTATCAAGACGGTGACCGACCGTGACAGCGGCAGATTGCTTGGTGCCCAGGTTATCGGCGAGGAGGGAGTAGATAAACGTATCGATGTTTTGGCAACTGCCATGTACCACCATATGAGTCTCGAGGATCTTCTCAATCTGGATTTGGCTTATGCCCCTCCCTATTCAGCAGCACGAGATCCGGTCATTATTGCCGGAGCTGTGGGCCAGAATTATTATCAGGGAGATTGGGATCCCATAACGCCCCAGGAACTCAAAGAAAAGATGACTTCGGGAGAAGATATCGTTTTAATAGATGTCCGAAACCGGCTGGAATTAAAAGAAAGAGACCCGCTCCCCGGAGCTATCCACATCCCCATAGACCTTCTCCGGAGAGAAGTGGAAAAACTGGATCCCCATAAAGAAACCATTGTGTACTGTGCCCAGGGATTGCGATCTTATCTCGGAAACCGCATTTTGAACTTGAAGGGTTTCAAACGGGTAAAGACCTTGTCAGGAGGACTGGACAACTGGATGTATGAGATGGGAACAAAGGATTCTGGCTCGAGAACTGACTAAAAGTAGGACTTTTTTCACTTGATTTTTACTAAAGCCCTGTATTAAAGTCGCCACGGATATGGTCCCCCTTCTCGCTTCAGAGGATCACTATCCTTTGCCAGACCGAGAACCTGTAATGAGGGGCCATATGAGTCAATATCTGGAAAGGAGGTTAGCGCTTTGGCAAACGGTACGGTTAAATGGTTTAATGACAAGAAAGGCTATGGTTTTATCCAGCAGGAAAATGGTGAGGACATATTTGTTCATTACTCTTCCATTACTATGCCTGGATTCAAAACACTGACAGAAGGTGAGCAGGTAACCTTTGAGATAGAAGAAGGTGACCGAGGTCCTGTAGCCAAAAACGTTTCCAAACTTTGATGACAACTAAGAGGTAATCCAAACTTAAACATTATGGGCATCTCGTCTCCAGCAGACCTGATGCCCTTTTATTTGATCCTGGATGTCAGTCCCGCCCGCAGACCTTCCATCCGTTCTCTGGCAACGTCCTTTTGTAAGAAATCGCACTCCTCTTGATCAAACTCCCAGCAGCATTTCGGCTTTATTAGATAGATGGAGCAGAAAAACTTGCCCATGGCAAAATATTCGAAAAGAAATGGGCAGAATCGCTGAAACCCAGTGCAATCACCACGAAAATACCCTAGCCACTCGCCAGGCGGCTCAACGGAACCAGTAAACTCTGGGGGCCCCCCTCGTATTTCACAGCAGCATCCACAGTGTTTACATTTGCCCCTTTGCGGAATAGTCTCTCCTGGAGAGCCCTTAAGGCTCAGACTAGAAACTCGGCCGCCCCTATTGATCTTTTTTAAGGCCAGTCTGATGGAGAGGAATATTTCTGCCCATTGTAAGAAATGCTCGGCTGCCATCTTCGCTAGGCTCTCCTCAGAGAGGTCCCTGAATCCCTGCTCTTTTTGAAACTCCTGGAGGTTAAGTTTTTTCAGTTTAGTGAAAGGAAAGTATGGATCAGAAAGAGCCTCTATGAGTAACTGGCGTTCTCCTTGAAGCTTGTACAGGCTAACAAGTGAAAAAAGCGTTTCAGACCAACCACCCAAGTCTAGCTCCGACCTGCCCTGTATTTCCTGCTCACGACGACTGCGATTAATCTGATAAAAATCCAAGAAAAGACGCTTGAAGGAAAGTATTTCCATGGGGGCAAATGGGGATGCTAAGCTGACCGAAAGGGTTTTGACGCTATGCGCTATGCCCTTTGCGCTTTGCGTTATGGTTGATGGCGCTGCAAAAACTTCTCCCAGCGATGGTCAATCCACGCTTGCAGATAGGCGATCTGTTCAGACGTTATGTGTCTAAATCTTTCCTGTAATCTTACGTATTCCTCGACTGGTTTTTTCTTACCGCTTTTTGCCATTGTACGGCTACGACCTGTGAGACGAAAAATTCCCTCTTCAACCTCGAAAAGAACCCACATGGCAGTATCCACTCCCAACTTGCCGAGTTTTACCAATTGATCGGTGGGGAACCCCCAGCCAGGAGCACAGGGGATGTTAATTTGGATGAAGCGAGTGCCATGGATGGCTCTGGCCTTTGCTACCTTGTCATAGAGATCGAGAGGGTATGCCGGAGATGCTGAGGCGGTATAGGGAATATCGTGGGCTTCCATGATCGCCAACATATCTTTCTTGTGCTCGATCTTTGTGGCTGGAGTGGTGGTGGTAAATGCTCCCAGAGGTGTGGCGCTGGAGCGCTGGGTGCCTGTGTTCATGTAACCTTCATTGTCGTAACAGATGTAGAGAAAATTGGTATTCCTTTC
>JAJDNB010000060.1 GCA_022340905.1 Deltaproteobacteria bacterium
CTCAAGCGCATCGATATTCCCGGACGTATAGTCTGTCCGGAAATTTTGATCGCCACCCATGCCGTAAGAGCTCTGGTCCGTGAGAACAAGACCTATCAAATTCCCACGGCGATCCAGACTGGCAAGAAGTACGGCATGCAATCCCTAGATGATGCAATTATGGCACAGCTGAAGTCTAACCGCATCAGCGCGGATGAAGCTTACATGAAATGTGATGACAAAGAGAAATTCCGACCATTTTTGCGGAATCCTCCAACTGATTTTACTGAGGTCTAGACTCGACCCTTGATTAATCAGCCCCATGTTACAAGGGCTAAATGTCCCGGTACACCATCTTTCAATGCCGGGGTTTTCTGCTGACTCTAAGGTAAAGGAAACGAGCATGCGAAAGAGAGAAATAGATCATTTCCTCCGCAAGATGCTGGATTTTCACGAGAACGTTTCTGACCTGGTGGTCACGGTAGATCGTCCTTTTCAGGTTGAATCGGACGGCCAACTCATGGCAGTTCCCATGGATGTGTCGATTGATAGCCTGACTCCCTTTCAGACTGAGACTTTCGCCCTCAATTTGTTGGGCGGTGACAGGCGAAACATAGAAGCCTTGCTTAACGAGGGATCTTGCGACCTCTCGTACCATCTGGCAGGTAAAGCCCGCTTTCGCGTAAACGTTTTTTCCCAGCGAGGCTACTATTCGGTGGTTATGCGTAAGCTGGAAACCCGCATTCCCAGTATAGAAGATCTAAAATTGCCACAAATTTTCAAAAAAATAGCTGCTGAGAGAAACGGCATAGTTTTCGTCACTGGGGCTACCGGCAGTGGTAAGTCAACTTCCCTCGCAGCCATTCTCAACGAAGTAAACGACCTCCGTCCAGTTCACATCGTAACCCTTGAAGATCCTGTGGAATTTGTCCACCATCACCGGATGTCGACCTTCAATCAACGGGAGATGGGTACCGATTTCGATTCCTTTTCCACCGGCTTGAGGGCTGCACTTCGCCAGGCACCAAAGATAATTTTAGTGGGTGAAATGCGAGATCGAGAGACCGTAGAGATAGGACTCAGTGCTGCAGAAACAGGCCATCTGGTTCTTACCACCCTGCACACGGTGGATGCGGGCCAAACCATTAACCGTATCCTCGGAATGTTTGATACCGAGGAGGAGAAACAGATAAGGATCAGATTGGCCGACTCTATCCGCTACGTGGTATGCCAGCGTCTTCTCCCC
Organism: Deltaproteobacteria bacterium; assembly: GCA_022340905.1. Lineage (GTDB taxonomy): Bacteria > Desulfobacterota > Syntrophobacteria > BM002 > BM002 > BM002. The sequence continues at coordinate 1,226 of JAJDNB010000060.1, forward strand.
CAAGAAGGTGGCGGGCGTGTGGCCGCCTTCGAAATAATGGGTAACGATATCAGGGTAAAGGAAGTGATCCTCGAAGGCGAAAGCGAGGGGAAGACACTATACGAGATCATCGAGAGTAATCGTGCATTTGGCTGGTGTACCTTTGACGACTCCATATTGGAACTATTCCAAGAGGGACTGATAAATCAGGACACTGCCATGGCATTTGCTTCCAAAAAAGCCATCATGAGGCGAGGTATCGATCGTATCAAGGCCGCACGGGGTGAAAAGGTGACAGATATTGAAGGTCTTGAAATTGACAGGGGATACGGAAGCAAGACAAGGGTCAAGAAATAGCTGCTACCATGCAATCAGACCGGGGGTGACATCAAGTGAGGATACAATGTACTCATTGTCAGGCTGTTTTTAACGTGTCTGCTGAAAAAGTGCCCAAGGGCCAGCAGTTCAAAGCAACCTGCAGCAAATGTAGGCGCACTATCATAGTGGATCCGCAATCAGCAGGAAGAGGCTCCGTAGTTGGCATGGATGCATCCTTTTCAGAGGTGGGGGATGCTCCAACGGCGATTGCAGGAGATCTGGACGTCACCAGCGCTTACGACTCTCCTCTAGAAGTTTTGGAAGAAGGAGCTAGAAGCGCACTTGTTTGTGTAGACGAACCAGGACGGCTCAAGGCTGTTAGGGAAGCGTTGGAGGATCTCAATTATTACAGTAGTATGGCTTCTTCGGTCAAAGAAGCTCTCAGCAAGCTCCGCTATAATCAGTATGATTTAGTGATGCTGGATGAGGAATTTTGTGGAGAGAACGCTGAAAACAATACGATTCTCCGGTATCTTCAACCCATGCCCATGTCCACGAGGAGAAACATATTTCTCATGTTGATTAGCAGCCAGTTCAAGACCTTGGACAACCTTATGGCTTTCGCCAAAAGTGTCAATGCGGTGATAAATGTCAATGATATACAGAGAGTTAAACTCGTTCTCGAACGAGCTATGGCGGACCACCGACGGTTTTACAAAGTATACTGGGACCTGACCAGGTCCATAGGCATCCACTGATCCCTCCCACCCGAGAAGAGGGTTGCATTCCACCGAATATTGCAGTACAAAATAAATCCAAGGTAAGTTCTTTCCGCACTATTTTAAAACATCCCACCCATCAGTTAGGTCAAGGCGCAGCTCTTGCGGATCAGCTTCTGGTCCAGGCAAATGATCAAATGGAGGATGACTGGTGAAGTTCTTCAAACGGTGGCAACAGAGGAAAGAGATTCGCGAACTACGGCTTCGCATTGACCACTGCCGTACCACGATAAGGGAAGTACACAGGGCCCTTCTCAAAGAGGAAATCCAACCTGAGATTGCTGAGCAGTTCAGGCGGTTGGAGTCCGCATTGGAACAAGTGGACGTACACCAGTTGGGGAATCGTGATATGGAAAAGATTGAAATGGCAACGAACAATTTGCTCGGTGAGTTTCGCAGTCTCTATAGCCAGGGTAAACTCAGGAACATCTATGAGGGACCAGTGCATTAAAGGCATAGAGCATAGGGCATAGGGCATGGAGCATAGAGTAAGGGACCAGAAGTCAGAAGTCAGAATTCAGGTTTCGGCTTCTATTTTTTCCCTGACACCTGAAACCTTGGGATTTGGTGATTGCGATTTGGAATTTCTTCGCGTCAAGCGCTGCCTTGCTCCTGCTTTTTCCTGCAACCTGCCAGTTGCTGGCTGCCAGCTTTATACTCTTTCTCCTTGATTTCCTTGACAGCGATTTGGTGAAAGTTTATAAAAAGGCCTACTTTGAGCTAGGAAAAGGGGACGTAGCTCAGTTGGGAGAGCGCAGCGTTCGCAACGCTGAGGTCGTGGGTTCGAATCCCATCGTCTCCACCAAAGAGTGTTAACCGCGGCCTAAACCGCGGTTTTCTTTATCTCTGTGAAGTTACAAGCAGGGGTGTATTTACATGGTTGGAGGCTATGGAGGATTTACGCGATACAGAGAAGAAAGAAATGCAGGAGTTGGAGATACAACTGCAGAAGAGCCAATAGACAGAGGTCAGAGATCAGACGTCAGAGGTCTGAGTCAAAGCTGATCTCTGATCTCCGACGTCCGATGTCTATGATCGATACATTGGCCTATTACTTCATCCTTTGCTCGTTTCACTCAGCATTGACAGGGGGTAATATTTCCCCTATAGTTCGCTGGCAAAACCTAACTAGGCGATTTTAGGCTACCCGGATAGTGCGCCCACAGAGATGGGAGGAAATGGTGTGCCAAGAAAAGCAAGTGTCACCAGGAAAACCAAAGAGACCAAGATCAAACTGAGCCTCAATCTCGACGGCAGCGGCAAAAGCTCGATCAAGACTGCAGTTGGCTTTCTAGACCACATGCTTATGCTACTTGCTGCCCACGGCCGTTTTGACCTTGAACTGAAAGCCGAAGGCGATCTTTGGGTGGATCAGCACCACACGGTCGAAGATATTGGTATTTGTCTGGGGCAGGCTTTTGCCAAAGCCTTGGGAAAAAGAGAATCCATTCGGCGCTACGGCCAGCAATTTGTGCCCATGGATGAAGCACTTGCCTCGGTGGTAGTAGACCTGTCCAATAGGCCACATCTGGTATATAATGTGCCCGAGCTTAGTGAGAGAGTAGGGGAGTTCGAAACTCAATTGGTCCCGGAATTCTTTCGCGCTTTTACCATACATGGTGGCGTAACCATGCATGTGAACGGTCATTACGGCAGCAACAGCCACCACCTTATTGAGGCCGTTTTCAAGGCCTGGGCTAGGGCAATGAGACGGGCTTGTGAGCTTGAATCCGGGCTAGATGAAGTGCCATCCACAAAAGGAGTTTTGTAAGGGCGATTTTGTAGAGAAATGGAGCAACCTTTTCTTGACAATTTTGGTCTGATAAAGTTAAAAGTATAGATTGGAAAATCTGACGCGGGGTGGAGCAGTTAGGTAGCTCGTCGGGCTCATAACCCGAAGGTCGCTGGTTCGAATCCAGCCCCCGCTACCAAGTCAAAAAAGGACTAGGGAGTGATGCCCTAGTCCTCTTTTGTTTTTATAAGATAGGAAATTCCTTTCTGGCTCAGCCTATGGTTGAAATCCTTGACCTCCTTCGGTTTAGAAGACCAGCGAGATGCCAGCGTACGGTCCCGAAGTGTTGTAGTTTAATTTTAGATCATTGGCGTCCACATCCACCCAAAATGTCCGATAGCCTGCACTAATGTCAACATAGGGTATGGGAGTGAATGAGAGCTCTGCCTGGGCGTCAACCATGTAGCCGTCCCAATAGCCTATCCCGGTTGCCAGGACACGAGCTTCCAGGATGTCAGCCAAAATGCCCAAATGGAGATTAAGTCCTAACATTGGTACCGGTGCAGTGTAATCCTCTTTTTGGCGTAGGCCAGTCGTTTCAGATTTGATCTTTGCTTCAAGATCGAAGACCTCGACCCTAGCCACAAGACCCAAAGAAAAGCCAGCCAGGACATTTTCCAGGTCGAGGGCATCGTACTGATAGGTAAGATCGTAAACATCGTAATCTAAGCTGCTCTTGATCCTGTCACCGGCAGGAAAGGTATCGCCTCCGAAGTTGATATCCTGATTCAATGTCTCCCTCCCATCATAATTTGCCCGGTAGTATGAGAAACTAAGGTGATGATCGCCCAGACCAAGAAAAACTACGCCAAAGGGATAATATTCATCGTCAAAGCCCAGGTCATCCTTTAGATTGAGTTTGGTCCCGGTGAGAGAATTGTCGCTATATTTGATGTCTCCATCCAAAGATGGGAACCAGTAATAACCTCGCACACCTGCCTCGAAGCCGTGGGCTGGTAAGGCAGTGGCCATCAAGGTAAATCCAATGAGACATGCCACCAGTATTTTTTTCATCTCGTCCCCCCCTAGGGAATACCCTTGGTGCCGCGCAAATGAGTATTTCTTGAAGTGGAAGGTTAAATAATTCACTCACACAAACAAGCAAGAGACGTGCCAGAGAGGGCAGTCCAGAAAGCATGGTCCTTCGGGATAGGTCAGAGGCAGATTTCCTTGCCTGGAGATATGAAGGTTTCAGTGTTCCCCGCTGCCGCTTCGCTGCAGACGGGATTTCCGCTTCGCTCCAACAGGTTTCAGCCTGGGTGTTTCTTCCCCTGGCACCTGATACCCGACACCCTCCCAAGAGCCAAATCTTTCACGGACCTTGATTGTTTCTCTTGCATTCTGACATCCTGTTTGGTAGCCTCAGATCAGCCTACGAGTAACACTCTTACCAGCATTGATTCACTGCCCAGATCGGTCTTTCGGGATCGTCAGGAATCCCAAGTGATTCTGAAGGAAAATTGGTCACCTCTTCGGTCTCGTGCAGGCTTACCTTTTCACGCTCGAGTCCAAGGCGAGGTGAGCAGACGGAAAGGAGAGTAGTGTTATGGCAGGAGGAAGCCGATCAGTTAAGTTCACCGTAAAGCCCAAGTCGTATCCCCTGGTAAAATTCTATTACCGAGTGGAAAATGAAAATGAGAATGATCTGTTTGAAACAGAAGTTACCTTCCCGCAGGAGTTTTGGTTGAACCTTGCCGGCATGTGTAAAGAGGTGGCAAGCTCTATGGGGGTTTTCAGCTCTCAAAAGATTATGTCGGGCTTGAATTTAATGTCCCAGACCATTTTGGCGGAGATTGAGGCAGAAAGCAGAAGGCTGAAATATAAAGGTGAATACGAATCTTTGGCAGATTTCGTTTTTGAAATCAGTAGCAGGACTGACATCGATAGGGTGCGAATTGGTCAGCTGATCCATGAAAAAGCGAACAAACTCAGACTACATCCCTGACCGTTTCCCGAAGAAAAATACCCGCCCGAGAGTTCATAGAAGCTTTACCACAACGAGTGTCATATCGTCTTGTTGGGGGGTGTCTCCCTGAAAGATGCTGAGTTTGTTCATTATCGCCTTCTGAATAGCATCGGCGGAATGGGTTACGTTTTTTTGAATTGTTTGCCGCAAGCGATCTTGACCAAACATTTCACCATCCACATTAATGGCCTCGCGGATACCATCAGTTCCTGCCACGATTACGCTGCCAGCAACCCAGCCCCGGCGGCTAAACTCTTGGAATTCGATATTTTTGTCCACACCTAAAGCCATACCTTCCCCTGCCAACTCGTCAAATTTATCTTTCCCTGCATCGTAAAATATGGCTGGATCATGACCAGCCCTAACCCAACGTAAGGTCTTGCTAGAGACGTCTATTTCCATGAAAAACATGGTCATGAACCGTCCTGTTTCTCTTACGTCCTTGTAGAGCTCCTGATTTACGTCAGAGACAACTCGGGCGATGTCACCGGACATGGCTGCTCGCTGGCGGATGAGGGCCCGAGCAGTGGTCATGAGGAGTGCTGCGCCTACCCCGTGTTCAGACACATCAGCAACAACCACGCCCAAACTGCCTTTAGGAAGAACAAGGTAATCGTAGTAATCCCCCCCGGTTTCATCGCAGTATTTACTAATACCGGAAACATCTAGTCCGACCAGGGACGGAGGTTCTTGGGGGAGAAGGTTTTGCTGCACCTCCTCGGCCAGTTTTAGGGCGGTAAGCAGCTGGGTACGATGCCTTAAGCGGTTTATCATGGTATTGGTGTGTCCGGCTATGACCCCAAATTCGTCGTTTGTGGCAACTGGAACCAGTTTGGAGAGGTCACCCGTGCTGACACGTTCCAGCACATTGGTTTCATTTTCAAAAAGAAGTTTTAGATTCTTGGAATATGAGACTATCAGGTTAACTACCCAGGCCAAGAGAACGATCATGACGAAAAACACTTCGTAGGTAACCGATCGCTGTGCTTGAGCTAGAGACATGCCACTTTGACCGATCTGGGCAAGCCAGGTTACATCGCTGGCGATAACCAGGCCGATTATGGCCGCGACAAATAGGGCGGCGGCCAAAGCTACCACCAAAAACTTGCGAGTCATTGGATAGAGACGCTTTGGGGGTGACAAAAACCTATTGCTCTTGTAGGCTTGGCGGATAACAGCACGCTCACGCTCTAGAGCTGTGTCCAGGGAGAGAAAAAAGCCGGCAATAGCACAACCGAGGACAACCTTGAGCCCACTCACCATTGGAAAGTTGTACACCATGATATTGTAAGACATGACAGCAACTCCCACGGCAAAACACAAGATAAAGTCGAGGACACACTGCCGCCTGGGCTGGGAGGCTTCGGATCTGGAAAGCACAAACGACCGCACCAGAGGAGTCCTAACTACGAACGCCGCAAGGAAGGCAGATAGAAGAATTACCCCGAGGACCGCGGGGGGTAAAGTCGCTAAGAATGGTCAGACCTGTCCACCATACACGGTCAGTACTATAGCCGCGAAGAGGTAGTGCACAGCTACTCGCAACATGGGGATTATCCTCCACTTTGGAAAAACGATGTAGTTCGGATTTACTGTCGACTACAGCTATTCCTGTCCTCAATTAAGATTAATAGTAAGGCCCAATGGGAGGATTTTCAACTTTGTTTTGATGTTTCCTGCTGATGACTTGCTGTGATTTGGTGAGCTACCTTCACATTTTGGCATTTATCAGAATAATCTTGTATACTGCGAAGGATTCTATAAATTCTTGATATACTGCTGCATATTTTACAATCCTTGTGCATTGATCTTTCAATGAAACCTGGGAGGAGGTTTCTGTTATGGGAAAGGTTGAACCCCCTGTGGTGAACAGGTCTCTTTCGTCCTGGATCTTAGCCAGCAACTTAAAACTCCAGGCCTTGCTGCTTGTGGTCATAGTCATAGCCGTCTTTACCAGGGTTTTTCCTCTGGAGATGCAGAAACGCATAGTCAATCAGGCTATCCGCTTCGGTGAACTGAAAATGCTGTTTCGTTACTGTGGACTGTATTTTGCCGCTGTCGTACTCTCCGTTGGTTTGAAATACCTCATCAGTGTTTTGCAAAATCTTATAGGGGAGTCCGTGTTGGCAGATATGCGAAAGGATCTCTACCATCACATTCTCACCCTGCCCTTAAGCTTCTTTAGAAAGACCCAACCTGGCTTGGTGGTCTCAGCCTTGGTGACAGAACTCGCCATCGCCGGGAGCTTCATAGGTATGGCCGTAGCCGTCCCGGTGACGAGCGTTCTAACCTTGCTGGCTTTTGCTGGCTATCTTTTCTGGCTGAATCCCCTTCTGGCAGCTATCTCTCTCAGCACCTATCCTCTGGTCCTCATTCTGCTACCCAGGGTTCAGAGCAGAGCCAACCTAGCGAACAAGAAGCGAGTGGACGCTACCAGGAATCTGGCTGGAAAAATCGGCGAGTCCATCAGCGGAATACATGAGATTCACGGTAATGGTTCTTACCGAATTGAAAACCGCAAATACGACAAGATGGTCGAAAACTTACGTAAAATCAGAATCAGCTGGAACCTTTATAAATTTGGGGTAAAGGTATTAAACAACTTCTTCAACAACTTAAGCCCTTTTCTGATCTTCATCGTAGGGGGTTACCTGGCCATTAAGGGAAGATTGGATTTGGGTGCCCTGGTTGCCTTTATCTCGGCCCAGGAAAAGCTGTATGATCCCTGGAAGGAACTGATTGAATTCTATCAGGTCTACCAGGATGCCACTGTAGGTTACTCCCGGACCATGGAATACTTTGACGCCATGCCAGAGCACACTCTCGAACCCGAAGACCGCAATCCTTATGAGTTGCGAGGCAGCATAGAGGTAAAGGACCTGTCCTTTGTGGCAGAGGGTGGCATTCAACTCTTGGACCATATAAACCTTGATCTAAAACCAGGGGAACAACTTGCTTTGGTTGGTTTTTCCGGCAGTGGCAAGTCCACATTGGCCCAATGCATCGGACAACTCTACAGTTACACCAGCGGTCATGTTCTTTTGGGTGGTCAAGAGGTGAAAGATCTATCGAAGAAAGATGTGGTTTACAACATGGGCTTTGTCTCACAGACACCTTTTACCTTTGAGGGTACCATTAGAGAAAATCTGCTTTACTCCTGTGCTTCGCTCGTGGATGGTGATGAAAGTGTCGAAGGTGAGGCCATGCCAAGCTTGGACGACATGATCGAGACCTTGCAACAGACGGGCATCTTTGTGGACGTCCTGCGATTTGGCTTAAATACGATTCTTTTGTATGATGAACACCAAGAGTTGGCTGCAAAAGTTGTTCGCGTCCGCGAGCATTTCAGGCGTGATTTTGGCGAGGAGTTGGCTGATTATGTGGAGTTTTTTGACGTGGATGAATATCTGTATCACTCGAGCGTCGCAGCAAATTTGACTTTCGGCTCTCCCAATAAAGACACATACATCACGGAAAGATTGCCTGAAAATGACTATTTCCTGCGCTTTACAGACAAGGCCGATCTTACCAGACCCCTATTAACTCTTGGAGCTGATCTCTGCAGACAAACCGTGGATATTTTGGGCAACTTGCCGCCGGACAAGGTCTTCTTTGAACAAAGCCCCATAAAAGCAGACGAGTTGGAGGGATATAAAGAGCTGGCAAAACGGGTTGCCAGGAAAAAACTGCATCAACTGAGTTCTCAGGATAGAACTAGCCTGTTACGATTAGCGCTGCGTTTTACCCCCAGCGTACACAAGATGGTAAGAATGCCAAGCATTTTTGAAGAGTTGATTCTTGAGGGTCGGGCCCTGTTCAAAGAGATGATTTCTCACGATGATCCGGAAGCTATCATGTTCTATAAGACCTCAGAGTACATATATTCGCAAACCATCCTGGATAATATACTTTTCGGAAAGAGCAAAACGGTCAATCCACAGACGGAGGAGAAAATCCACCAGTCCATTATTCAAGTACTTATCGGAGAAGATTTGTTGGAAACTATCGTTGAAATAGGCATGGAATTCCAGGTGGGCAGCAAAGGTGACAGACTCTCCGGAGGTCAACGTCAGAAGTTAGCCATAGCTCGCATTTTCCTCAAGGTTCCCGGCGTGCTCATCATGGACGAAGCTACCTCGGCCCTCGACAACAATTCTCAGTCTCGCATTCAGGGTCTGCTTGATAGCAAATGGAAGGGAAAAAGCACTCTGATCGCCGTGGTGCACCGTTTAGACATTATCAAGGGCTATGACAAAATTGCTGTGATGAAAGCGGGAAGAATAGGTGAGATAGGTACCTACGAAGAACTTATTAGCAAGAAGGGGATGTTGCATGAACTCATATACGGAAAACAGGCAGCTGCCTGAGTCCAGTGAATTTCAGCAGAATCTGGAGCTCTTACGACAGATGGATTTTTTCTCAGTCCTGTCTCTTGAAGCTCTGAAAGTGTTTGCCTATCTTTTCACCAGGGAGAAATTCAGTCCAGGAGAGGATCTTTTCCAGCAAGATGATAATGACGGCAAAGCTTTTTTTATTATCTCCGGAACTGCTGATGTAGTCAGAGAGGATGAAAGAGGTGAAGCAATCTTGGGGAAATTCGCTGAGGGCGAATTTTTTGGCGGTTTGGCGCTACTGGGGGACATGCGCCGTCTTTTCTCTGTGAGGGCTCAGGAAGACATGATGTGCCTGGTGATGACCCGCGAGAAGTTCACCAAAGCCTTAGAGCAATTCCCAGAACTCATGCCGAGAGTCTTGCAGGCCACGGTTAAGGGAATTCGCCTCTGGGAGAAGAGACTGTTATTAGAACCGGGAGGACTTTGCAACCAATGTCGAAAGAAAGTCGGTGTAAGCTTGATATGAACAGACTAAGATTCACCTTGTTAAATATCCAGCTTTCGGCTAAACAGAAGCTGATAGTTGGACGATTATAAAATAAAGGTTGCAGTGATGAGTACGGACAGAGTTTCACTAGAACTGAGGAACAGACTCTCCGAACTAGATACACTCTGTCAGAGTGTGCAGCAGTTCGGAGAAGAGCTGGGCCTCTCCAACAAGGCCTTATTTCAAATATGTCTCGCCGTGGAGGAAATTGTTGGCAATATTATATCCTATGGATACGCCGACGATGCTGTCCACTGGATCAGCATAGTCATTTCCCATAAACAGGGAATTCTTATAATACGGTTGGAGGATGATGGCATTCCATTTAATCCGCTGTGGGCGCCAGAGCCAGATTGTGAATGCCCCGTGGAGGAAAGGAATGTGGGAAATCTTGGCATCCATCTCTGCAAAAAGGTTATGGATGAAATGAGCTATGAAAGATTTGGAGACAAAAATATACTAATCCTGAAAAAAAACCTAAATAGTATGGAGAAGTAAATTCCAAAAGGTGAGCCAATTTATTCCGGCTATATTCGATAGCAAGAAGTTCAATCCCTTTGCGGGAAGAGCAGTTGTCCTGGAAGAGAACGTGGCAAGGAGGAGAGTGTAAATGGAAGTATTGGAGAAAAGACAGGACGGGATTTGTATTTTGGAACTCCTTGGGCGCCTTGATTCAAATACGTCTCCGGAATTCGAGAAAAAGATCTTTGAGGTAATCGACGATGGAACTAGGAGTGTGGTCGTGAATTTTGCCAGCCTGGATTACATTTCTAGTGCCGGACTGCGGGTGTTGTTAAAGGCTGCTAAAGAATTGAAGCGTTCCGATGGAAAAATCGTTCTCTGTTCAATGAAAGATTACATCAAGGAGGTTTTTGAAATCGCCGGATTTGTCTCCCTCTTCCCCATAACCTCCTCGGTGGTAGACGCTGTAGAAGAGTTTTAGCCCGGATATTTCATGAATTGCTGTCGCGAGACCGCGAAGATGGACGTGCCTGCCCGCCATCGCGAGCCTGCTCGCTCAGGCGAGGCGGGCGGGCAGGGCCATATCCGTGGTCGCAGCAAGTGATTGATGAAATATCCGGGCTGGCAAGGGTGTTTGATGAGTTGGTGATACGAGACCATGGCACTGGTAACCCCCTTGTCGCAGATGGAGCCTACGGTACGGGCCTGATCCTCTGTCCCGATTGTTCCGGAGGACGGAGCAAAGTGAGCGTTTATGGGGTTTATAGGATGGCAGAATCGAGCACCATGCAAGCAAGGCGAGGCGTGCGGACTACCGGGCAATCCGGCGGTACAGTAAGTAAAATTACAGAGCGTAGTAATTTAAAATGTATAGCAATATATATCTAAAGAAGGAAAATAGGGTCAATTCCCACTCACCTCATGATGACCTAAAAGCTCTGCAAGATTGCCGCATTACTTCAGAGCCCGCACTAAAAGCATAAGTAACTAAAATAATACCGAAAGTTGGGAATAATGTTAAACCTTGAAGAGGGAAGGCCAAGGAGTCTATTGCTCTTTCTTGTGGCACGAATCATGCTTTCTATTCTGGTTGAGGACGGCTATATGCCTGGTCTGCCCGAGGCGAATTCATCAAGGGTCAGGGTCAAAAGATGATTCTGGAGGAGAGCATTATGGATGAAGGGCATCATGAATCGTTGCTTGATTATATGCAAACCTTAAAAGGGTTAGGAGCCGCGGAGTTTGTAAAAGCACACGACCATCCCTTCTTGGTAGAAAATTATCTTGCCCCCTCCAGTAAAATAGTATTAGGTAGGGTGGAAACTATTTCCGAATTTGATTTGGAGGATATTGTTCCAGCAAAAGAAGAAAAAGAATCTATGCTACAGGCACGAGTGATACCCCTGCAGAAAAGAGAGGTGAGCTCCTCTGAGCGCATGATTTTCGTGGGACGTTCCGCCAATAATGATATTGTTTTGGCAAACAAGCTGGTATCAAAACTTCACGCCTACTTTTGCCAAATTCCTGGAAGCAGAGTTGTGCAGTTAGTTGACATGTCTTCTACCAACGGTACGTTTGTCAACGGGACCAGACTGGCGCCTTCAGTGAAGTCTAACCTAGAGGACGAAGATGTAATTTCCTTTGGCCCCGAAACTAAACTAGAATTTTTCAGTTCTGCCGCCTTCTGTCAACTCCTTCAGAAGCTCGCCTAACCCCGATATTATATTAATCACCTGCTTCGACTACTTCTGGATATGTGACTTCGGGTTTGAAATTCTAGGTTGAAAATTGAGCGCTCCAGTCAATAATTTGCTTGACCAATCAAGCACAATAGGGTAAATTGTGCAGCATAGGGAGATGCCAGTCTCCCTTGGTGCCCCTTGCCCCTATCGGCCACCGTGCGCCGGGCCGATAGGGGATCTTTTTTGGGGGAGGTTTAATCAATAGAAAATCGTGCGGGTTCGATGATAGGGCACGGCGCGATACGTATCCTCCTGCCCCAAATACCAAAGCCAGCTATCTATCTGAGGGGAATCTACGCTGAACCCCTGATCAGCCAGTTTCTGCCGAAGTAGTTCCACGGCCCAAACAGTTGCCGCGCGGATTTCCACTTCTTCAGGACTACCCGCAGCTATATGGACAAGCTTTTGGATGAGGACGGCCAATTTTGGTTCGTAGTGGAGTATGGACAAATGGCGAAGGACCTGAGGTACTTTATAATCTGCGAAGGCGGTGAGGTTTTCCAGCTCGGTGAAAGATCCCCAGGACTGACCCGAGAAAGTACAGCGAAGATCATGCACTAGCAACTGGGCACGTTTATAAAAGTAGACTTTCTTGCCGCCGTAGACTGCCAAATCGTTAAAACTGGGAAACTCCTCTGCTAATAAGGCAACCAGCTTCGTAGCCGAGCCGGCAGCCTCCTCAAGGAACTGAATGAAGCTTCCTTGGAATCGATCTAGGAGAACCTGTCCGGCTTGACGAAGATTTCTTACCCGTTCCTCTAAAAGGGGAATCTTGCCTCGCCCCCGAAAAATATAAATCAGGGTCTTTGAGTCGAGCTGGGCAAGCGTTGTTGCCCGGTGGATGGGAAATCCTTCCTCCATAGCACGTGTTAAACTGGCAGCAAGGGCCCAGTATCCGGAGAGCGTTTCGCCTTTGTAATCGACGGTCCACGGTGGTAAACCCTCATCAGGCCAGAAGCAGTGGTTGACTGTGTTGAGCACAAAAAGCCACTCTGCGGTGGTGGCGGAGGAGTCAAAAAAGTGGTATGGAGCTGGACCAAAAGGAAGAGGCGAGATCGTGAGAGCTGAATTATCCTCGAGAAGGTTTGATATAGCCGTGGTGTCAATGTGCACATACCTGCTCTGTTCCACAACTTCCAAACAAGAGGGAAGAACAGAGAAAAGGCTCATGGGCTTGAAGGTTTGTCGTCAGTGGGGTAACATTTTGCAAATCTATCCGGCCAAAGACTTCGAAGAGAGTTGAGTTCAGCTAATTTCGGATTGCGGATCTCGGATTGCGGATTGAAGAGAGTAAAATGCAGGGCAAGAAATTACACTCTAATTCCTCAAGCCACATTCCAAAATCGGCAATCGACTTGCTCCAACATTTCATTTTTTGTTAGGAACTCGCAAGGGATGCAGCCTGCAGGGTAATTCGTCGCAGTCTTCGCACCAAGGTACGGATGATCTTACGAAAGTCGGGAGAAAGGCTGTCGTATTCTCGCCTGAGTTTGTCACGGTCTAGAACTCCTAACTTGACCTCGCCCTCAGCCACCACTGTGGCCGAACGTGGCTCCTTTCCCATGTCCAAGAACTCAAGTTCACCGATGAATTCCCCCTCGCCGAGCTTGGCAACTGTAACTTTCCCCTTTGGAGTGTTCTTGGTTACCTTGACTTGACCCTCCATGATTACATACACCCAGTCGCTGAATCCCCCTTCGTCGAAGATAACCGTGCCGTCGGGGTGTGCTTCTTCATCTCGGATATAGAGCAGATCTATCACGTGCATCTCCTTCCGATCGATTTGACAGTAGGCTTGTTGAACTTGGTCAGTATAGTGCCTTTGCCGGCTTTTGTTCAAGCCAAAAGCACAAAGATCAGATTTCAACACTCACAGGAACTGATTGCAGAATAATCCGGTAGAGGTAAAAGTCTAGAGGTCCTTTGGTGGGCAAGGAAATGCTGGGAGTCGGAATAATGAGACATTGTCGATTGCAGATCGCAGATTTTAGATTTAAGATTAGAAATTGTAACTTTAAGATTGAGGAGCGAAGTGATGCGAGTTACTGACTTCCCGGCTGACATTCAGCCCCATCTTTTGCCGCAGCCCTCAGGTGACCTGGTTTATCGGTGTCTGAATTGCGAGGAAAGATTTACTATTGAGTCTCTGCTCTATACGTGCCCTGAGTGCAAGAGCGTCCTCTTGATCGAAGATCTTCAATGGGAGCGGCTGAAAGAGTTCAGCGGTTCATTTTGGCGACGGTTGTTTGATTATCGTAAGATGCTCAATCACCCTGCCTTGAAGGGAATTTTCTTGTTCTACGAGATAATTGCCCCAGTGATACCGTTGGAAGACATTATTTTCTTAGGGGAAGGTCATACCCCTGTAGTTCGGGCAAACGGTGGACTACAAGACTGGGCTGGAATCGATTTCTATTTTAAAAATGACGGGCAAAACCCGAGTGCCTCTTTCAAAGATAGAGGAATGGCGTGTGCGTTGAGCTATTTGAATTATATTGTACGTAGTCAAAACTTACCGGAGGTTTTATCCATATGCGCCTCCACCGGAGATACCTCAGCCGCTGCAGCCCTCTATTCTGCCTACATGAGCAAGAAGGTAAAATCCGCAGTCCTCTTGCCTCATAGAAAGGTCACGCCCCAACAAATCTCTCAACCTTTGGGAAGCGGGGCTCGGGTGTTCGAGATTCCCGGGGTATTTGATGACTGTATGAAGGTAGTAGAGAATCTTGCTGACAATTACCACGTGGCACTGCTCAATTCAAAAAACGCTTGGCGCATTTTAGGGCAAGAGTCATACTCATTCGAAGTAGCTCAGAGTTTTGACTATGAGCTGGCAAACAAGGTAATTGTAGTACCCATTGGTAATGCTGGTAATATTACCGCAGTGATGGGAGGCTTTCTGAAACTCCTTGATCTCGGAGTTATTGATACTGCCCCCAAAATTATCGGAGTCCAGTCCGAGCATGCCGACCCGGTCTATAGGTACTACCGTGAGTCCGATCCAAGTAAACGAACATTTCGTCCAGTAACGGTTAGACCCAGTGTGGCCCAAGCGGCAATGATAGGGAATCCCGTTTCCATGCCCAGAGTAATACGTTTGGTTGAAGCTTACGAGCAGGTTCCCGGCAGTCCGGGGGTCTTTGTTGTACAGGTGGGTGAACAGGAGATTATGGACTGTCAATTAATTGCCAACCGAAATGGCCATATTGCTTGTACTCAAGGAGGAGAATGTTTGGCCGGTCTGCTCAGGGCCCGGAAAGAAGGGATTGTATCTCAAGACGAGATTGCAGTGCTCGATGCTACAGCTCACGCTCTCAAGTTTGCCGGCTTCCAAGAAGGCTATTTTGCCGACAACTTGGATGGAGCCTACGAGATTGTGCCCAAGGATGAGTTGAGGAATTCCCCTGTTTTGATTGAACCTCCAGGAGTGCGACGGATGCCTGCCCCCGGAAAACCTTTACCAGAAAATGAATTCCAGAATTTTGTAGAGGCAACCTCCAGGGAAATAGCCCGAGAACTTGGCCTGAAAGAAAGGGGGCGGGATAGTCGGTGAACCCTGGAGACGAGGCAGGAGTTCAGGGCATAGGGCATGGAGTAAAGCGAGACGAGCGAGACGTGAGGTCGGGCGAGACGGGGATTAGTGGTCGGATATCAGAGGTCAGACGGCAGCAAGTCAAATGGTCAATTCGTCAAATGGT
>JAJDNB010000064.1 GCA_022340905.1 Deltaproteobacteria bacterium
TAGTCCAACTCTCTCAGTCGTTTTGGATAGTCGTCATATTTGCTCACCAAAATGGGTTCGTAATAATCACGAACCAACCGTACCTGTTGACTTACGGTGAAACCAGGCTTAGAAAGTTTCTCGAACAGGTTCACCAGACGATGAAGGCCATGTTTAGCGGAGAGTTTGTCGGCATATGAGGCCAGCCTCTTTAGGCTGTTGTCGCTTTGCTCCAGTTGTTGGATAATTTCCTGACTGCGCTTACTTCCTATTTGACTAACAAGAAGCAACAACCGGTTCCAACTGATTCGATCGTCGGGGTTTTTGAGGGCTCGCAAATGAGCTAGCACATCCTTCACATGGGCCGACTCTATGAATTTAAAACCGCCATATTTTACAAAGTGGACACCCAGCTTGGTCAAGGCCACTTCGAGGTCGAAGGAATGGTAGCTCGCCCTGAAGAGCACGGCAATTTCTCTCAGGGGCAGCCCTGCACCCTGCAATTCTTTTATCTTCCCACAGATGTAGTTGGACTGAGCGGATTCGTCCTCGGATCTTATTAACCAAGGGTGTTCTCCTCCTTCATTGCGGGTGTAGAGACACTTGGTGTACTTCTGCCGCGACGATTGAATTATGCCGTTGGCGAGATCGAGAACTGGCTGAGGGCTACGATAGTTTTCCTCTAACTTCAGGACTCGGCTCCGGGGAAACAATTTAGGGAATTCTAGAATATTGCGGAAGTGAGCACCCCTGAAGGAATAAATCGACTGGCTGTCGTCACCAACCACCATGATATTCTGATGAGACGTTGCTAAGGATTCAACGATTTCAGCCTGCAAAAGGTTGGTATCCTGATACTCATCGACTAAGACGTACCTGTACTGGGCAGAGAGCTGCGAGCAAACCTCTAACTCTTCCCTTAAAAGTGTGCTGAGATATAACAGCAGGTCGTCAAAATCTAACATCTGATGCTGACGTTTGTATGAGGTATACTGCTCCCGCAGCTCCGATAGGTCCACCTGAAACTGGAGGAAATGTTCATATTCACGACTAAGCACCTGCTCCAGAGTCTCAGCCCGATTCACCACCTTGCTAAAGATGTCTGCAATAGTCCCCTTTTTGGGAAAACGTTTATTTTGCTCGCGCAAGCCAAGGTTTCCCACCAGGAAATTCAACACATCTTCCCCATCGGAACGATCGATGATACTGAAATCCGATGCGAGAGAAAGGTATCTGCCATAGCGGCGTAACACCCTGTTGGCAAGCCAGTGGAAAGTCCCCCCCACCACCTTTTGACAACGATGATCGAGCATCGAGGTAGCTCGCTCTATCATTTCTCCGGAAGCTCTCCGGGTAAAGGTCAAAAGGAGAATGGAACTCGGGTCCACCCCTTGCTCCACTAACCAGGCTACCCTATACACCAAGGTTCTGGTTTTGCCACTACCTGCGCCGGCCACAACCAGCATGGGTCCTTCCCCTGCAGTGACCGCTTGGTATTGGGCTTCGTTCAGCTCACTTTTGTAGTTAATACGTCTCGTGGTCATAACGGAGATAGAGAACTGGGGCTCATAGTATGTGCTTTTGCTCCACCTTCAGGAGGGATGGGAGTCTAGGGAGTACTGGAGTATTGGAGTATTGGAAAAAGCCTCAAATCATCAAGGTACCCACATCTCATCACCCCACCACTCCATCACTCCACCACTCCATCACTCCATAAGAGTCCTAATGGTAAGACAACCACGTATGAAAAGCGACAGATATCGAAAGATGAACACCCTCGATGTGGTTCTAGCCAGCTACGACTGAGTGTAGTACTCCACAATTGCGGATGTTAGAGCTTCGATAGTGTATTCCTCTGGCATAATCTTCACTTTTAAACCATGCTCGTGGGCTGTTTGCGCCGTGATTGGCCCAATGCAGGCAATGGTGACCTTTTCCACCAGGGATGGCACATCCGCCTGGGGAAACATTTTTACGAAGTTCTCCACCGTGGATGAACTGGTGAAGGTGATACAGGAAATACCTCCTGTTTTCAAAAGATCTCTTACCTCTTCTCTCTTTCCGGTTGGGCGAATAGTCTCATAGACCGGTACCACATCTATCTGACCGCCCATCTCTTTTATCTTTTCCGGCAGTATTTCACGCGCCTTTGCAGCCCGGGGCAACAAAAATCTCTTACTAACCACCTCATCCTTACCCAGTCCTTCTATAACTGCTTCGGCTCGATATTCAGGTGGGATGAAATCGAGTCGCAAACCGCGTTCCTCCAATCCCGAAGCAGTCTTGGGCCCTATGGCACCAATTCTGATACCGTGCAGGGCCCGCACATCCTCGCCTTTTTCTCTGAGGCGCTGAAAGAAAAAGCGCACGCCATTGATACTCGTGAAAATTACCCAGTCATAGTGGTTAAGGTCTTGTATGGCTCGATCAACTGGACCCCAATCGGCGGGAGGTATCACCTCAATGGTTGGGAACTCAATACACTGAGCACCCTTCTCTTCCAGTAAAAGGCGAAAATCACTGGCCTGCTCTCGCGCCCTCGTGACCACCACTGTTTTACCAAACAGCGGCCTTTCCTCAAACCAATTGAGATGTTGCCGCAACCCTGCGACTTCCCCGATGACGATGATAGCTGGTGGCTTGACTCCAGCCTCCTCGGCGACCTGAGCAATACTGGCGAGCCTCCCGGTAACTGTTCTCTGTTCCGCAGTGGTGCCCCAACGAATGACTGCCACTGGCGTCTCTTCGGACCTGCCGTGGGCCATTAACTGTGAGCTGATGAGCTCTAGATTTCTCACTCCCATGAGAAAGACCAGGGTGCCAACACCGGTGGCCAGACGGTCCCAGTGGATGTCAGATGTCTCCTTTCCCGGCATCTCATGTCCGGTTACGAAGGCCACCGAGGCAGCCAATCCTCTGTGGGTAAGGGGAATGCCTGCGTATGCTGGTACAGCAATAGCGGAAGTAACCCCTGGTACAACCTCAAATCTAATTCCGGCCTCTCTCAGGGCTAGAGCCTCTTCGCCGCCGCGACCAAAAATGAAAGGATCCCCGCCTTTTAGACGGACCACCACCGAACTACGTCCTTTTTCTACCAGGAGCGCGTTGATCTGCTCTTGACTCATGGCGTGATCTCCGGCTTTTTTGCCAACGTATATCCGTTCCGCCCGAGGAGAAGCAAATTCCAGCAGCTTTTCACTGGCCAGATAGTCGTAGATAATTACCTCTGCCTGCTGAATGCACGCTACTGCTTTTATAGTAGCAAGGGCCGGATCACCAGGTCCGGCCCCAACTAAATATACCCTACCTTGCTGTAATTCCAATGGAGAATCATCCTTTCTTTGGTAGTTTATACAGTAGGCCATCTGCAAAAAACACCTTCAGATAGCCTATTGACTCCCATATATCTCCATTAAAATCTCTGCCCCGCCCAATTCTAAGATCTCTTGCGCCAACCTCTCTCCCACAATCTCAGGTTGCTGGGAATCTCCTCGCAAGTCCCTACGAATCATGTGGACGCCCTTTAAATCGGCTACCATTCCAGAAAGGATAAGGGTCTCATCCTCCAAGATTCCGTGCGCGCCAATGGGAACCTGGCAGCCGCCTTCTAACCTCTTCAGGAAAGCGCGTTCCGCTCCGACTATGGTCATGGTCTGCTCATGGGCTAGGTTCGCCACCATCTTATTTGTAAAGGCGTCACCAGTTCTCGTTTCTATTCCCAGTGCCCCTTGGCCAACCGCCGGCAGTATCCGTCCCGGCTCAAGGTACTCGGAGATCACATGACTCAGTTCCATTCGTTTGAGCCCCGCAGCGGCAAGCACAATCGCATCGAAATCTTCGGTTTCCAGCTTGCGCAACCTGGTATCCACATTTCCCCTCAGAGTTTCAATGCGTAGATCCGGTCGCAGGTGAAGAAGCTGGGCGGAGCGCCGCAGACTGCTGGTACCCAATCGAGCTCCATGGGGTAAGGCATCAAGGCCCGCACCGTTCTTACTGATGAGAGCGTCCCGCGGATCCTCTCTCGGAGGCATAACCGCCAGGTGGAGACCCTCGGGGAGTTCAGCGGGCATGTCCTTAACGCTATGAACCGCCAGGTCCGCCCTGCCCTCCAGCAATGCCTCCTCGATCTCCTTTACAAACAACCCCTTACCGCCTACCTGTGCCAGTGGCACATCGAGAATCTTGTCGCCGGCGGTCTTGATAACTACCAGTTCTACTGCCAGGTCTTCGTGAGCCGCCAGCAGTTGCGATCTTACCCATTCGGCCTGCCACAGAGCTAGGGCACTGCCTCGGGTGCCAATGCGCAGCTGTTTTTTCTCAGTCATCGAGATGATTCCACTCCCTGACAGCTAGCGACAGCTGCTGCAATTGGTGGCGGCACAGCCGCTACAACCGCTTGCTCCACTACCCATTCTACTGCTGGCTGCTCCTTTCTCCCCCCCACTTTTAAAACCAAATACGGACAGCACTCGCTGAACATTCTTCCCACTACAGGTGGGACAAGCCACGGAGTCAGAGGAGCGAAATACCAAAGTTTCAAACTCTCTGTCGCAACTCTCACAATAGTATTCATAAATGGGCATCACTATCTCCTAAATTGGCAGCTGCTTCTAGCCCGTTCAAATTTTACAAGAGTCTATCTCACATTGGACCTGCGTGAGCGTACTGACTTACCTGCACAGGTCAGGGTTAAATAATATCAGCACACCTGACTGCTGACAACAAACGAGTGCACGCAGCACCACTGAAAAGTATCTGGACATATAGGGCTAAGCCCTTTGTATACTCACTGATGTGCCTGCGGTAATAGACAAAAATGCCTTAGGATCATCCGAGAGCTGTCCCACTATATTGACCGCGCTGGCAGGCCGAATTTCCCCAGGGCCGCTGATAGGTGTAGCACCAAAGAAAATACAAAAGGCCTCACCCTTTGGCCAGTAAGCCAGATCCCCAACCTCTACAAGCTCTCTGGCCCCAGATTCTAGATCCTGCGAGACTGGGATCCGAAAATAGATTTCTTCTCCCCAGGTGTTTGCCGAACCCTCTATTGGCAAGGCTTGCCATATGGCCATGGCTGTCGCCGACTCGTTGAGCTCGGCCTTTGCCTCTATTTCTCCAGCCTTTATAATGATTTTTTTCATGGCCCTGGTACTCTCACCACGGCTCCGTGTCTCCCTCTCTCCGTTTCCTTCCGCAGCTGCCTGTTGCCCGCTGTCTGCTTCCTGCTGGCCAATGCACTATGGTTCAATGGACTCAATAATTGCGGCTGCCAGCAGAGGGAACATGATCTCGTGGTGGCCTATTAGCTCGAAACCTTTACCGCCTTCTTGGGTCGGCCGCTCCAATACGTTAGCCGTCGGTCTGTAGTGCCGATTGAAGTCCAGGTTCACTGCGGTAAACTCTCGCACCTTGTGACCGAGATTTCTGACGAGAGTAAAGGCCTTGAGAAAAATTTCAGGTAAAATTACCGCTGAGCCGAAATTGAGGTACACGCCATTTTCCAATGAGGCCACGAGACCGGCAAATATTCTAAAATCCAAATGGGTAGCAGCTCCGGTAGCTGCTGGATCCACACTAGGGTGCAGGTGAATAATGTCGGTGCCCAAAGCAACATGAACTGTGACGGGCACTTTAAGTCTCGCTCCCGCGGCCAGAATCGATTGTTCCAGGTATGGGGCCTCAACCCTCAACAATGCCCTTCCTACAGCAGCACCCAATCCGAGACCCTCTTTGCTCTCTTGGGCTATGGCTCGGTTGAGAAAATCTGCAGTCTCATGACTCATGCCGAAGCTGCCATCCGAGAGTGACGCGGCTACATCCTCTGAGGTCATACCGGCCAGGGCCATTTCAGCGTCATGAATTATGCCAGCGCCGTTCATGGCCACGCCGCTCAGTACTCTTCTTTCCATGAGATCGATAATTATTGGACTGAGTCCAACCTTGATAGGATGTGCTCCCATACCGAGCAATACTGGCCGCTTCAGCTCTCTCGCCTGGCATATCCGTCGCACCACTTCCCTCAAAGAAGCGACTCCAAGTACTGAAGGAAGGCGGTTTAGAAACTCAGCGAAGGGCTGCCCTTTATCCCAGGACTGGCCTATGTCCGCCAATGACACCTTACTTTTTCGACCGCCAAGTGATGAGGTGCGAATCCCCTCCAGAGAAATGGGCTTGTTTTTATACTTACTTTCACTCATGCAGACTAAAGCCTCTGGAAAAGCTGGTAATCCACCAGTTCGCAAATAATATGGGCCATGGTGATGTGGCACTCTTGAATACGAGCCGTATTTGTGGCATCCACCTCGAGAAGAACCTGCACGACCTCAGACATCTTCCCGTGATCGGAGCCGGTCATGCCAATGGTGCGTAGTCCTCGATCCCGGGCAACTCTCAATCCCGCTAGAACATTAGCCGACCCTCCGGTTGTACTGATACCCCAAGCCACATCTCCTTCCATGCCGAGGGCCTTTATCTGCTTGCTGAATATATCATCGAAGCTGTAATCGTTGCCAACGCTTGTGAGAATGGAAGTATCTGTAGTCAAAGCCATGGCAGGTAGCGGCGGTCGGTCAATCATAAAGCGGTTTACAAACTCAGCAGCAATGTGCTGGGCATCGGCGGCAGAGCCGCCGTTACCGAAAATTAGCAGCTTGCTCTCATTGTTAAAAGCTTCCACGATCAGAGTGGCGGCGCGGATCAGTGACTCTCGATTGTTTTTCAGGGATCTTTGTTTTGCCTCGATGCTTTCAACAAAACCCCTCTCAACAATATTCTTCATCTTCTCCATTGATACACCTTGCTATTCTCGAACCCGGATGTTTCATAAATCACCTGCTGCAACCACGAAGCAGGTTCCCAGTTTCACGGTCTTGCGACAGCAATTCATGAAACATCCAGGCTAAGGGTTATGGATCCTTCTATCTATATGAGCAATACATTCGTGTCAATCTCAAGCACTAAATACTTTGCGCAGTAGGCACGAAGCACTAGGTAGCAGGTGACTAAAAACTTATAATCCAGAATAGCAGATATGGGATATGCGATGTGAGATTGAATGTATTTTTAGAAATTCTGTATCCCACATCTCAGATCTCATATCTCACATCCACCTTCATCTTATTTCAGATCTTTCGGCACCTTCCGCTGTGTTTGAATTGGTGCTTAGTGGTATAATATTTGCCTGCCTCCAACCTTCATCGTCTTCATTGACTGTCAAACACTGGGGTATGAAGCGCTGAGTTATTTCGGATATCTTCATCCAACAATTTTCGTAGCAGATGGTATATGTTTCCGGGTTTGCCGGTGCTGATAGGATGACCATCAAACATCACGGCTGGAAGGATATCAAATGTGGTGCCGAAAAGCAGAATTTCAGAACCGCTGTAAGCCTCAGTCAGCGTTATGTCTTCAAAGGTTACTTGTCGTAATTTGCCCGCTTCAACCAGTGATTCCGCCAGATCCACCGCTCGGGTCACGGTGGTGCCTCGCAGAATTCTGCTAAATTTTGGAAACTTCAGTACGCCTTCCGAGGTCACCAAACCGATGTTTTCGGTGGATCCCTCACCCAGAAAGCCATTCTCATCCATGGAAATAGTATACTGCACCCCCGCATCCACCGCCTCCTTCTTCATCAACACGTTGGGAAGGTAGTTGCAACTCTTGATGTTGGCAAAATAGGACCTTTTTATCGGAATGCTGCTACTCTTGATCGAAACGCCCTCTTTCCGCTGCTCCTCTGGGGCTGAACTGGGACTGCATACGACGACATAGATTTGGGAGGATGGACACTCGTAGGGATTGGTAGTGAAGCCTCCCGGACCACGAGAGACGAAGAGCCTAATCAGGCAATCCCGAGTTCCGCTAATGCGTATTGTCCCGATAAGCAGGTCGGTTATTTGCTCAAGAGTGGCTGGCAGGCTCAGATAGACCGCCCGGGCAGAGTGTTCTAACCGTTTCAGATGAGCTTGAAGATTGTAAATATTACCGTTGACGCATTTAAAAGCTTCGAAAATACCGTCTCCACGATGAACCATATGATCGTCTACAGGGACAGTCATGAGGAAGGGGTGAGTGACCACTCCCCCTAGAACACTGCTGTACATGGCCAGATAGTTCTTATGGTGTGGTCTTAGAAATTCTTTTGCCAGACTCTGGCAGTCCTGCAACTCCAGGTGGCGCAAGGTCATAGTGTACTCCTCTCCCCTCATCCAAAAGACAAACTCGTGTGAGTCATTAGGGCCTAATCACAGAAAGACAGGATATCAGATTAATGATTTGAGATTAGAGATTTCAGTCTACAATCTGAAATCTCCAATCTCAAATATTTTATGAGAACTCTACAATAGGAAATACTGCCTCTGCCGTCAATCCTTGCTTAGTGAAGATAACCGGCAGGCACCATCACCGTCTCTTCCACACCTGTATTTAAAGCCCATTCGTCCACCACCGGTGCCGCGGATGTGGTTCTGCAACGTTGCCATAGTCAGCCTGCTTAGGGAAGCCAAAGGTACATGAACTGAGGAGTCTCTCTCTGGGGCAGAAGCTCTCCTTGCCGTAATCGTTCTGCCCAGCTCCAAGCCTCTCCTTGAGACAGTGAGTAGACGTTTTCCACGTGTGTTCCCGGTCGGTGGTACATTACCACTTTTGCTCGTTCAATCCCCGCAGCATTTTTTGCCCACTGAATAGCATCGTTTAGGTAGCCCAATTGGTCCACCAGACCTAGCTTAAACGCCTGGGTACCTGAAAAAACGCGCCCGTCCTTCACCTTGGCCAAATCGGTCTCAGTCATATTCTTTCTTCCCTCCCTAACCACCTCTAAAAATTTACCCTGATATTCGTCGATTATACTCTGAAAAATCTTTTTTTCCTCACTAGTGGCCGGCCGGAAGGGTGACCACATATCCTTTTTATCTCCTGATTTTACTGTCTCCTCCGTAACACCCACCTTTTCCATCAAACCTTCCACATTAAATTTTAGGGCAATGGTGCCAATGCTTCCGGTCAATGTAGTAGGTTGGGCAATGATGTGATCGGCTGCGGTCGCAACATAGTATCCTCCCGAGGTGGCTATTCCAAGAAAGCACGCAACAACAACGACATTCCGCTTTTTCTTGAACTCAGATATCTCATGGTGAATAAGATCGCTGGCGTTTACCGTGCCACCGGGGGACTGAATGCGGAGAACTATTGCCTTTATCTCATCATCTGCTGCGGCTTTCCCGAGCTCCTCCTTTACCCTGGCAACTAAGTTGACCTCTTCTCGGAAACTCCCTCCCTTGTCTTTCTCTTCGTAAGCCAACACCCCACTAATATCCATCACCAGAACTTTGCCGGGACCCTCTCCTTCTATCACCCCCTCCTGCAGCGGCAGGGCTGGTTGATAAAGGCTTACATTAATAAAGGCACATCCGGGTGTACTCAGGATAAGCAGAACAGTAACCAAAGACCATTGCCAAAAACCATTTCCCCGCTTCTTCCTTAGATTCATGGTGTTCTCCTCTTCTTTTCTTGTTTCCTCTTATTTTCAGTGGAACCTCTACACCATCAAACTTTTGTGAGCTCGAGTCCCCTCAACCCTCACAGCAGTGGTGACAGGTAGAGTCTGCTCCTCATTCCGACAGATACTTTTAGTCTTGACCACAAAGTTCACAAAGATCGCAAAGGAAACTTTTAGCAGGATAATCTCTTTGTGTCCTTAGTGTTCTTTGTGGTTTACTTCAATCTTGGCGAAAGAGATGAAGACCGGCTTGGCGCAACCGCCTGTTGACGGTCGATCTCGGTTTTGCTATGAGGCTAAAGTATCAGAGCTTCGCCTTTCTGTTGCTATTACTGTTATTATTAAACGCTACCCTGGCGGGGTAGCACAGTCAAATTTGCGAGGACGAGGCCATGGTTACCATTGCTAAGATTAACCAGGCAGCAGAAATCCTAAAGGATGTCGCCTTTGAAACCCCCCTAGTATATTCCGATTATCTCAGCCGGAAGTTTGATGCCAGAGTTCACCTCAAACTCGAAAACCTGCAAAAGACGGGTTCCTTTAAGTTCCGTGGAGCCTACCACAAACTCGTTACTATCCGGAAGGATCTGGGAGCGAAGGGCGTGGTGACAGCCTCAGCTGGAAACCACGCTCAGGGAGTAGCTCATGCCGCTCAACTCATGTCTATTTCATCTACCATAGTCATGCCGGAATGGGCCTCCATCAGCAAACAGACAGCAACCCGATCATACGGTGGCCAGGTGATTTTGGCCGGACAGAGTCTGGAAGAGAGTCTGGACCAGGCCCATAAGCTGGAAGCAGAAGGCAGAGCCTTTATCCATCCCTATGACGACGAAGATATTATCGCCGGCCAGGGGACCGTGGGTCTGGAGATCGTCTCTCAATTACCTGAGGTGGAAAAAATTCTGGTCCCTATTGGCGGCGGTGGCCTCATCGCTGGAATTTCCGCCGCGGTAAAATCCCTTCGTCCACAAACTTCAATCATTGGAGTGCAGACTGCCTCCTGCGCTTCAGCCGCTGCCGCCTTGAGATTGGGAAAAAGAGTAACAGTTCCGGCAAAACATTCAATTGCTGACGGCATCAGCGTCAAAAAAGTAGGACAGCTGCCTTTCGCCATCATCCGGAAATTGGTTGACAGTGTGGTGACCGTAGAGGAGGAGGAGATTGCCGCTGCCATGCTTGAATTACTCGAACGCAAGAAGATTCTGGCTGAGGGTAGCGGTGCGGTACCTCTAGCTGCGCTCATGGGCGACCAGCTCGGAAGTCTCAGGCGACAATCGGTGGTGCTGGTAATTAGCGGCGGCAACGTCGATACTCATCTGTTGGGAAGAATCCTTCGGAAAGGGTTGTTTAAGACCAGCCGGATAATGAGACTCTCGGTACAGCTCTGGGATGTCCCGGGTGCTCTTGCCGACCTGCTCAAGGTGATCGCCGACTGCCGAGGCAACATTCTTCACGTTTTCCATGACCGTCTCGGGCGGCATCTTCCCGTTGAGCTGAGCAGGGTAGAATTGGAGATAGAAACACGGGGCCTGAACCACATTGAGGAACTTCTCAGCGTCCTCAGCGATAATGGCTACGAAGTAGAGACTCTCTGAGCTGCGGTTATTCTCTCCTGAAGCAACCGAATCTCATCATCCCCCGGGGCCATGGCCATTGCTTGCCGACATAGTGCCAGAGCTTCTTCAAGTTCTCGACTTTGCCACAGCAACTCTGCCAATCGCCGGCAAAAGAGGACACTATTCGGTTCCAATTCAACACTCCGACGAGCAAGCGAAAGAGCTATCTCTAGGTTCGAGTCAACCCGTGCATACAAAATGGCCAGACCGCTAAGTGCTGCCGCATCATTACCGCTGATCTTCAGTGCTTTCTTAAAACCATTCATTGCCTCTGCGTCTTTACCCTGCTCCAAAAAACATTCACCAATGAGCCGCCAGGCCTTGGCCCAGTGGGGTTTAAGCTCCACTGTTTGACTGAGATAATGCTGGGCTTCCTCCAAACGCTTCTGTTTTCTGCACAACTTCGCCAGCTGGAAATAGGGCGAAGCCCTTCTCGGCTCGAGCTCGGAAGTTCGACGAAAGGCTCGCTCAGCCTCATCCTCTCTCCTAAGGCTCAGCAAGGCGCAGGCCAAATTGTATTGTCCCATGAACTCACTGGGCTTTAGCGAGGTTACCCGCTCAAACTCCATGACGGCCTCCTCAAATTGTCCCATCTGGGCGTAGCAAACTCCAAGACTATTGCTCACATTTACATTGTTGGGATCCAAGGTCAAAGCCCGCTGGAACTCTTCCACCGCCTCTTTTAGCTTTCCCCTTTCATAAAGCCGATCTCCACTAATATTGAGGCTTACCGCGTCAAAATGAGTCTGAGTGTTAGGTCCGAAAAACCCAGTATGAATCAGGGCTTTCCGAGCGTTGTCCAGCATCTCAGACTTGGCAAAGCCCGGACAAGGATGGACGCTGATACCGATTTGCACGGTAGTGTTGAGCTCCGATTTCACACGCTGACGAATAACAATACCCCGCTCTTGCGCAGAATCAACGTCAGCACCTGGTAGAAATATCCCAAATCGGTCGGGGCCTGCCCATTCCGCTACTGCAGTTGCAGGCTTTTCCTTTTTACTCACCTCCATTACCCTCCTGGCTCTCACCGCTGCCCCCCTCGAACCGTGTTGTCGTTGCCAAACCTTCCAATCGTCGAGCTTCACCAACAAAAGGGCACCAGCTTCATCATTAGTGAACAAAGGGTACAGACCTTTTTCTATGGCTGACTCGCGCTTGACCAACCCTTGTTCAAGGAGTGTTTGGTAAGTCAGTAAAGGCTCGTTTTTGTCTTTGGCTACTTGAGCTGCCAAAGTTGCCCTTCGAATCACCTCTTCTGCAGCGGTCAAGCGCACCCCTTGATCACTTTTTTCCCATGGCAGTGAAGGTCCATCATCATAAAAATCTTCCGGAAAAGTTGCTATGCCTGCCCTCAGAAGCCACTTCTCCTCGTCATCGTTGCCCCCCGTTCTCTCCTCGCCTAACCTGCTGAGAGCCTGCTCTGCCCACTGTTGGACTTCCACAGCCTGTGCCTTTGGCCAGAAAACTCCCACATATCCACCTCCCAGAGGCGCTGCCAGAGCCTCACATGGCAGGATCTCCACCACCTTTGGACCGAGACCTTTCCAGACTGGACCTGCTCCAGCCCAAGGTTCAGGTGGGGGTGTGACGGCAAAACAGATAAAGCTGAACTGTGCCGCCTCGGGCCCATGGTCAAGCATTCGTCTCGAAGTCAAACTGCCGTCATGCTCGACTAATTCTATGGCCCGGCTCAATTCCTTAATAAGCACCTGCCGTCGCCACAGCATAGTCTCCTCGTCCCTCCGCCCCCTTTTTTTCCACTGGAGGCTATCAAGGCAAAGGCGAGCAAGCCTCTCCAACAGCACTTGGTTTTCTGGATCTTGGTATTTCTTATCAACGCCTTCGCCCAGGAGCACTCCTACAACCCGTTCGCCCTGGACCAGGGGAAGGAGGAGCCAGTTGAACTCTTGATTGAAAGCTGGTCGCCTACTAAGAACTACCTCGTTCACAAGCTTCAACAGAACCTTTGGCGAGTGATGCTGACTGAGAAGACTGTAGTCGGGGAAAGGGGGCAAGATGGCGAGTTGCCGACTGTTCAAGAGGTCGGCCATTTCTCGCAAGAATATCTCCTTTTGGTCCGCTGCATCTGCCGGAGTTAGATAAATGGAGTTGAACGCCATAGCTCTCTTCCCTGGGGTCTAGGCACCAAGTCTCACGGCTTCAGGTGCCAGGTCTCAGGTGTCGGGGAAAAAAAGAATAGTGAGCAAATCCTGACACCGAAGAAGGATCTTTGACTAGCCCAGCCTCCGGCTCGTAGGGAGGATCTGGGTTTCCATGATAAAACAAATGTGTTCAGGTGGATAGTTGTGAGGCTGCCGCCACAATAATCTTCTCATCACCAGGCTGCAGCGTTCGTACGTCCAGCAAGAAGAGTTCCTGTTCCACCCGTCCCACAATGGGTGTAGTGTATCCTCGAAAATGAGCCTCTAGGCGAGCCACAGACATTTCTTTGGAGCTCATGGCCACCAGTTTTGTCGGAAGGTTTTGCGCAGGAAGGGCTCCACCACCTACCATGGAGAAACCATCCATTACTCCCACCCCAATCGACTCGGAAATGCTTGACCTAAGTGCTTCGACCAAAACGTGGGCCCGATCTTCCAAAGTCTTGAGATCGGCGGCAATCATCTTGAGGGTCGGGATGGCTTGGATGGCCGTATCTTGATCTCGATAAAGCCTGAGAGTGGCCTCGAGAGCCGCCAGAGTCAACTTGTCAACCCGAAGCGCTCTCGTAAGAGGATTTCGTTTCAATTGCGCAATTACCTCTTTCTTACCCAAAATGATTCCTGCCTGCGGACCTCCTAATAGCTTATCACCGCTAAAGGTAATGACGTCAGCACCAGCACGAACACTGTCCTGGACGAGGGGCTCCCCTTGGAGACCAAACCGGGTAACATCCACGAAGCAGCCGCTGCCCAGGTCCTGCATAACAGCGACTTCATGTCTACGCCCCAGTTCCACCAGTTCCTTGAGACTCACCTCAGCAGTAAAACCGACTATCTGGTAGTTGCTGGCGTGCACGTCGAGCAGGAGTGCAGTTTGCGGACCAACCGCTGCTTCATAGTCGTTTAGATGGGTTCGATTGGTGCAGCCCACTTCCCTCAGACAAGCGCCGCTGCGAGCCATGATGTCCGGAATGCGGAATGAGCCGCCGATTTCAACCAATTGTCCCCTCGAAACCACAACCTCTCTCCCCTGGGCGAGAGTGTTGAGGACAAGCACCACTGCTCCCGCATTGTTATTGACTACGACAGCCGCCTCTGCTCCGGTTATCTCGCACAATATTGCTTCGGCATGCACATAGCGTGAACCTCGTGTTCCGGCTGCCAAATCATACTCCAAATTAGAGTAGCCGCTGCCCATGAGATGCAGCCTTTCCAAGGCGTCCTGTGATAGGAGGGATCGGCCCAGGTTGGTATGGACAATTATCCCAGTGCCATTAACAACGCGACGGAGGGTAAACGATGCGAGATCTTCGAGTTCCTCAAGGATCTCGTTCACTAATAGAGATCGGTCAAATCCCTCAAGATCAAAGGGTGCTTCTCCTCTGAGGATGCCTTGCCGGCTCCGATCCAAAACGTTTCGTATCGCCCGCACCACCAGAGTGCGAGGATGGGTATCCACCGCATCACTAATAGCTTTTTCCTGCAACAGTTCGTCAACTGCCGGTAGCGAACGTAGTCTTTCCTGCCTGCCCGAATCTTTCATGACAATCCACCTAAGGATATCTGGCCAACGCTAGTGGCTAGGGGGATATCCCCCTGAACCGCAAAGAGTACAAAGGAAATTTGAGATTTTAGATTTAGGATTGTAGATTGAGGCAAGTAGGAACTGGAAGATTTCCCGATCTGCAATCTGCAATCAACAATCTAAAACTGCATCTCTTTGTGCCCTTTGTGTTCTCTGTGGTAAATACTCCCCGCCTCCAAATGTCCCCCCAGAGGTTGGCACTCTACTACTATAAAAGTGCTGAAATAGCAAGGATTTTTGCCTGCTCGGAGTGCCATCCAGCATGGGGTAATCAATGAAGATCTTTAGCGCTAGGGGTACGCAGTCTTTGGTGCAAAAGTGGACCCAAATAGAGGACCAGACCGATCTTTATAAGATCACCCGGCAAAACTACCAAGCATCCTATTTCTATTGCCGTGAGTAACGATACAGCCTTCTGCTGGATAAAATTCAGATTACAATAGAGTACTGTCACTCCTGGGATGTAGATCGCCAGCGTGCCCGCCAGTAATGCTAAAAAAAGTAAAGAGCGCTTTAAAGGGGAACGGTTCTCGGTGATTTTCCCTATTACGTAAGCCCCAAAGACAAAACCCAAGAGATAACCAAAAGTTGGTTGTAACACATAGCCAGGTCCGCCCCCATGAGCAAATATGGGAATGCCCATCAAACCAACAAGGATATAGACGAGCTGACTGAGAGCTCCCAATCTGCCACCCAAAATCAGGCCGGAAAACATGACCATCAAAGTCTGCAAGGTGAGGGGCACATAGGGGATAGGAACTCTGATGAATCCTCCAATTCCAGTTAAAGCAGCAAAAAGAGCTACGAGGCTCAACTCCCGGGCACTTAACCAGCTCGTTCTTTCCCTCTCCGTAACCAAAAGGATGCTCCTTGAGACTAAGTGATCAGACTACTCAACAGCAGGTCTGTATAATAACATGTTGGGCAACAGTTTCTCCAAAAGACTCTTCACAGGTAATCAGTTTATGGGTAATAGGTAATAGGGTATAGGGAGTAATACCCCAGAACCCATTACCTATGATCCATAACCCATGAGTCGCTCTCCACCCTTGCTTTTGGAAACCACATGCGTTAGTTTCTCTCCCTACCCTTGGGGATTCTGAAGGGTTGGCATCCAGATCAAAAATCGGATTCATCCTTCCTAGCTTTTAAGGTTCGAGCGGTTATGGAGCAAGGCAAGCAGCAAAATAAAACCGCGTTACATGAAGATTGGCAAGAAATGTTTGGCGGTTCCCGTCTCGAGGATCTGCATTCTGCCATAATCGGCGCCAGTCAGACAATCTTTGCTCAGGGGCTTAGCCGCTGGGCGCTTTACTATGGGCTCGCTCTTTTGCTGCCGCGGCTCAAACGGACGGTCCTGTTGATCACCCCCTCACCAAAACAGGCCTGGGAAGCACATGAGAGTCTTTCTTTTTTTCTCGGCCTGTCCGAATCTTGGACAGGGGATCCCTTGGAGTGCCCCCTCTTCCATTTTCCTGCCGCCAACCGCCGCATGGTAGCGGAACCTTTCATCGCTCCTGACGTGCAAGGCCAACGTCTCGCTATCCTCTGCGCGGCGGCGGCAAGCAACCGGGCTAAAATCATTGTAGCTTCGGCCCAAGCAGTGATGGAGAAAGTTCTACCTCGGCGACACTGCATGGATGCCTGCCGCTACCTAGTCAAAGGGGAGAAAATACACCGAGAAGAGTTCATCTCTCACCTGACTAGCATCGGCTATTACCGCACCGACCTGGTTGAGGAAGTTGGTGACCTCAGTGTACGTGGCGATATCATTGACCTGTACTCTCCTCTCTACCACCGCCCTCTGCGTCTGGAGTTCTTTGACCAAGTCCTTGAATCTATCCGCTTTTTTAATCCAGCCACCCAACGTTCCAGTGAGCCCCTGGAAGATGTGATAGTAGTGCCGACCCACGAAATATTGCTCAATAAATCTAGCCTGGATAGAGCCAACTCATCGCTGAAACTCGCCTTGGAGCGAGAGGGTCAATTTCGCAGTGATCTAGAATTATGGCTGGATCGGGTGGGCAACTCCGGACATTTTCCCGGCATCGAGCAATTGTTGCCCCTTTTTTATGAAAAACTGGAGACCCTGTTTCATTACTTGTCGCCATCAACCCTTGTAGTATTGAGCAACTCCGGCGAAATCAAAAAAACAGTGGCCGAGCTATTAAAACAAGCTGGCAGAGACCGGGATTTTGCTGGTCAAAACTCGCGCTGGACTCCTTCACCTGAGACCTACCTGATTGATGCAAGGGAAATGGAGAGATTACTTCAACCTTTCCCGCAGATTTTCCAGTCAAGTCTTCCGGTGGAGTACGGGCATGACGGGGAAAGCTCGAAAGCACTCAGCTTCCGCCTGGGTGATCACAGAGGACTGCAGCGCGAAATTCAAGATCACCATCAGCGTCAGAAGCTCCTTGAACCATTGGCTAATAAGCTGCTGCACTGGCAAAAGGCGGGGATTAGCCCTTTTTTGGTCTGTCGCACAGCGGAACAGGGGCGGCGACTGGAAGAATTACTTACCGATTACGGAGTAGACGCTCGTTTCAGCTCAGAACCTTTTGGGCAGCTTTCCTTTCGAGCGCCGGTTACAAAAATTGTCGTGGGTCGCCTCCCCACTGGATTCATCTGGCCCGACGAAGGCTTGGCTATTGTCAGCGAAACAGAGCTCTACGGAGAAAAACCACGTCGGCACCGTGTTCGTCCGCCTGAGATCGGCTCTTTTTTGGCGTCCTTTGCCGAGCTTCAGCTTGATGATTTTGTTGTCCACCTGGACCACGGAATCGCCGTCTACAAAGGATTGGTCCACCTGAAAATCAATGAGCACTCCAACGACTTTCTCTTACTAGAATATCAGGATGGGGATCTGCTTTACCTCCCGGTTGACCGATTGGATAGGGTGCAGAAATACATCGGCGTTGAAGGCTTTCAACCTCGAGTTGATAAACTGGGTGGACAGCGCTGG
>JAJDNB010000081.1 GCA_022340905.1 Deltaproteobacteria bacterium
TGTAAGCTTTAAAACCGGGTAGGCCTTTACGAGCTCGGGATTGGTTCCGAATATCACATAACCGCACAAGGAGATCCAGAAAGCCCCATACCCGGTAAAAGCGCAAAAGCCGAAATTATTGCCGGTCTTAAACTCCAGCAAACCTGCTATCAGCTGGGCGGTACCACCAAAGAGTATTCCTATCCAAAGGACAGGGGCTATCCCAATCCAGCCAAGGTTATGAAATTGCAAAATCAGGGTGGTCATACCGAAGCCACCCAGGCCAACAACCGCGGGATTACCAATTTTTGTCTCAGCCATTGTTCTATCTCCTTTTTATTAGCAGAAGCTCTTTACTGGTGTTATCAGAACACCGAGTGACGGGGAGACCATAGGCAGGAGAAGATATGGAGTGCAGTATGACTGTTCTATCTCTTTTGCTTTTCATGGTAGCACCGATGCTGCTGACCACACCATGGTATTCGGCTTCTGCGGGTTTAGTTCTGCAGCAACCAAGTTGCCCTGTACCGTTTAGACTGTGAAGTTGCCCAGCAATTATTTGCCAGAGCAGCATAGCCAGCCTAGTAGATCGATCTCATCCAACCGCTGCGTTTGTCCACCAGGATCTTATCCACCAGAGAATTATTCTTTGTCACTATCTCCACCTCAAATGTACTTCCCTCGTCCTGGATCTTTCCCAGTTTTAAATTGGGATTGTTGGTGGATTTCAAGAAATTCCCCACCAGGGCTTCAGCGTCCTTCTTGGTCATAGGCTTCTGTGGTCTCTGGTATTGCGGCCCATAGCCGTAGCCAGGCCCCATCATTCCGGGACCCATCATTCCAGGACCCATGCCATAGCCAGGGCCGTACCACCTGCCGCCGTAAGGGCAGGTCCAGCCCCGCTGTTGTTGGGGGCCATATCCCGGTCCCCAACTAGGTCCGCCCTGCCCCATCATTCCAGGGCCCATTGGTTGGGCGTAGACAGTGCCCAGAGCCAGAAAGACAATGAGCACTGCCACTGGTCCAATCAATATCAATTTTTTCATTTTTACCCTCCTATTCTGAAGGTGGAGTAACTGGGCTGGTATATGAAATTGGTATACAAGGATTATACAGGGGCTACGGTTGCCCACCCATAGGAGTCTGTCCGATCTTTCTGTAGGACAGAAGAACTTTTTTTTGTCCGTCTTTGTCTTACGAAGGCTGCCTGGAAGGTCTACCATACTGTCGAGCTTCGCACCCACCGCTCGACCAAATTGGCATAAGAATAAGAAAGGGGTTAGCAAAGTGCTCCGGCCAGCCCCGCCCCTGCAAAAATAGTTAGGCGGCTGCAGAGTCGGGCTTTATTTAGCCCGGATATTTCATGAATCACCTGCTGCGACCACGACTACAATTCATGAAATATTCGGGCTAGGTATCTCTATCCGTCTTCGACGTATGTATCCCATATGAACGAGTATGTTGCTTGGGCGTAAAAATGCTGGCCAGGAGTACCGCAAGTATCGCTGTTAAGAAGATTCCGTCAAATGTTCCTGCCCCCCCAATGGAAGCAATAGGGGCACCAAGTCCTCGAATCTTTCCCAAATTTAAAAGATCAGCACCGATTAAGGTCCCTAAGCTTCCCGCCACATACGCGAGAGGCGCGGCCTGTCGCCGGGAAATAAGAAGTACTACTCCAGCAGTAACCAGGGGAGGAACGAAGGTGGGCTCAGCTATACCCACCCCTGGAACTGGATGTGCCAGATGATGCACAACGATGGTTATAATACCCACCGCCAGGAGGCTTTTGCCGACCATGCGATTTTTCAGGACGAGATAAACAGAAAGCAGGATTGGGATAACAGCTCCTCCGAGGTTGACAGCAATAATTGTTTGCGGCGAGTCTACTACCAGGGGGATAACGTAGCGCATCCCGAAGAAGGTGACCACGTGACCCGAATAGAGGTGCTCAGCCGGCAGCTTCGCCAGTGGAATATTCACATAGCTCCCCAAAATGGACAGCAGCAGAAAGGCAAACATGTACCTTCGGCTCACGCCTATCTGCTCATAGGCGTATTCAAGAATGCCGATCTCAATGAGAACTATTAGGAAGGCAAACAGAAAAACTAATGCCATGAAAAAGGGTAAGGCGAGAGGAATGTAGTGCATGAATTATTTCCCTTGATACGCTCTTTTGCTTTGTTTTAAAGGGCCTCAACCATTTTTTGAAGCAAAGCCTGCACCTGCTCCGCCACGCTTCTTAGTTCGGCATTGTCAACTACCTGCATCGAAGCAATTGGATCTATCGCTGCCACTTCCACG
Organism: Deltaproteobacteria bacterium; assembly: GCA_022340905.1. GTDB lineage: Bacteria > Desulfobacterota > Syntrophobacteria > BM002 > BM002 > BM002. The sequence goes on from JAJDNB010000081.1 coordinate 2,281, forward strand.
ACGCCCTCAGATATCTCTTGGACTATTACATTGCACGGTAACATGGTACCGATCTTATCCTCCATTTGCAGAGCCTTATAGGCAAAAAAAGGATTGCATGCCCCGAGGATTTTGTATTTCTTGAAATTCACATCCAGTTTCTTCTTCAGGGCTTCCCTGACATCAATCTCTGTGAGCACGCCAAATCCCTTCTTGTTTAGTTCGGTGGTCACCCTAGCAACCGCGTCGTCGAAAGATATATTCAAGATTTTGCTAAAGTAGTAGCTCATAGGAAATCATCCTTCCTCTTATTCCTCCAGATCATGTTTCATGGCGGTGAACTCCTCTTTGGTGATCTCTCCTTTTGCATAGCGGCGCCTCAGGATTTCCATGGCGGAATCCGAAGGATGGTGAACTCTGCTGCTACCCCTGCTGGAGATGGTCATCCATCTCACAAGAGCAATAATTGCCACAACCACAGCAATAAGAATGGCCAGCCAAATGAGGGTACCAAGCCAGTTGCTGCCATATCCCCAGTTCATCATACCGGGGTTCATATTTCCCCAGTAGCCGTGCCACTGGTTGGGTATGTCTCTAAAGATATGCAGATATTGATTCATCGTTGATCACCTCAGATTAACCTACCGGAGCTCTCGGAATCCCCAGGTAGTTTCCCGGGAGCGCCCTCACTATGCTTTCGTCTCAGGTGCCGACCTCTCACGTGCCACCTGGTCCAATGCATCCTGGAGTTTGGTTTGATCCGTGTGTGAGAGGGAGGTCTGAAATACTCTGCCGCCGTATTCGTTGATTTTTTCAACGGCCTTATCCGCCCCTCCACCTTTTACCAGGGCGAAAAGGGCGGAAGTACCGGGCTTCAGATGTTCACCCAGGTCTTGCACAAACTTATCGTCCACTCCAAGATCAGTCAGCGAACACGAGGCTGCTCCTAGTGCCGTGCCAGCTGCCAAACCCAGGACGGCGAATACCGGGTTCAGTAAAATGACTCCCACCAAGGTTCCCAGGAATCCGCCAGTTAAGGCACAAGGAAAGGTAAGGTGGCTGGCATGGTGGAGAATTATTTTGCCTGTGGTTTCTCGCACTGCGACCACAACTTCATCCAGTTTTATGAGTCGCTCCTTTTGCATGTGCAGAAGATCGAGACGCACCTGCTCCGCTTTAAGGGCGTCGGGGAAAACTCCAACTACAAGGGGGTTCATCTTGTTCTCCTCTTTTTAGGTAGAAAGCTGGTAGAAGTTTCCTTCCTCTACAAGACATCTAAATCCCTGACTACTCAGCCGGTCCCGGCTCTTGTTTTACCAACAGAACGGAGCAAGGGAGTTTCCGCACGATCTTGTCGATGCTCCGACCGAAAAGGAGATGTTCTAACCGGCCCTCTTCATGCGCGAGCATGACGAGAAGGTCTATTTTGTTCTCCTTGACAAAATCCAGGATTTTCTCATCAGCATCTCCATCCTCAACTGATACCTCGATGGGGAGACCTTTGCTTTTCTCTTCTTCGATTATCTGATCAAGATCGGCCCGTGCCTCGCTCTGCATGTGCTTATACTCTTCTTGAATCTCTTTCCAAGAAACTACGGGTAGAGACCAGGCATCCAAGCCAAAGGGGTCGTCCAACACATGGACAGCGTATAGCTTGGCTCCCCATTGCTTGGCCAGGTCAATACCGTAAAGAACCGCAATATCACAGTGTTTGGTTGATCTGCACACCACAAGGATTCGTTTTATCCCCTCCATTGTATGCTCCTCCTTTTTTGACGTTGCCTCGCAGCCGATTCTTCCTCTCGTTTCTGTTTACCAATACTATAGGCATGGAAAACGTCCGTCGGTATCAGTGCTTGTCGGATTTTGTTGTAGGAACCAGGCGCGCTTGCCTGTCGGTGTTCGTCCTACAAATAGTGGAAAAAAAGCGTTGCCAGCACAAACCATTGAGCCTTATGATTATGTGCAGATTAGGGTCGAGGCCGAGGTCCCTACCTCCTCCACTCATAGGAAGGTATGAGCATGAATCTTGTTCCCTACATTGAAACCTACGGGTACTTGGCAATGCTTGTAGGCGGCTTCCTCCAGGGGGAGATAGTACTTATCTTAGGGGGGTTTGTGGCTCACCGGGGATATCTCCAGCTGCCTCTGGTACTTCTTATGGGACTCGCCGGATGTTTGACCGCCGATCTCTTCTATTTTTCCCTGGGACGTTTCAAGGGCAGATCTCTGCTGCAAAAACGGACTTCCTGGGAACCTCAGGTCGCCAGGGTCCAGAAGCTACTCGAAAAGTATGACAGCCTGTTCATCGTCGGATTCCGATTTCTCTATGGAATTAGAGCCATCAGTCTCATAGTTCTCGGCACCAGCAAGGTTAAGACCGGCAAATTTCTGTTTCTCAACACTCTCAGCGCTTCCATCTACACCGCCTTGCTGGGAATCTGTGGGTATGTCTTTGGCATAGCCGTGGCGGTTCTCTTTGGTAACATCCAGAGATACGAGACCTGGGTGATCCTGGCAATCGCTCTCCTGGCCACCGCATTCTGGCTTTTCCACCAGCGACGTAAAAAGGGATAATGAGAGGGTGTGCATCACGGACCAAGAGTGTCACCCAGAAATGGTTAAACCTTGCTCACGGTCGGTGATATATTGATCTCTTGGCCGGGGGCTGCGGGAAAGTCCAGAGTGACCCGGGTGCCAGAACCCAACTCGCTCTCCACCTGTATCTTCCCCAGGTGTTCTTCTATGACTCTCTGGGTGATCGCCAGTCCCAAGCCGGTCCCCTTAGGCATTGTAGTGAAAAACGGTTGAAAAATCCGTTCCAGATGTTCCCGGGGGATCCCTGCTCCGGAATCCTCGATGATGATTCTCAGAGAGTCATGCTGGCGGCAGGTGAGAAGGCGAACCTCCTTACCTGCTATGGAGGCGTGGAGAGCATTGTAGAGCAAATTCACCAGGACGAGATGTACCCTATCTCGATTGAGCAGCACCGGGTTTTCGTCACCGTCGCACTGGCACACCAGAAGAACCCCTTTCGTGCGAAACTCTTCATGTAAGCCACGTCGCACCTCCTCCACCAGAGACCTCACATCCACCGGTTCCTTCTGACTCGTAGGGTGCCGAGCAAAAGAGAGCATGTCATGAGTCATCTTGTCAAGCCTGGCGGACTCCTTCTCGACAATCTCGAGGTACGAAGCAGCGTTAGGGTCCATAGGGTAAATCTGCCGCATCCGTCGGATGAACCCCCGCATGGGTATGACAATGTTTTTCATTTCGTGGGCCACTGACGATGCTGCCTCCCCCAGGGCAGCCAGAGTCTGGAGTTCTTCGTTCTTTGCCCTCTGCCGTCGCTCTCTGTCCGACAGAGCACCTACAAACGGACCCAGAAGATTAAACAGCAGGAGCTCTAGTAACTCATCGGAAAAGATAGTCTGGTTTCGTCCGATCTCCATGACCACATGGGGCGAGCAGATCAAGGTTGCCAATAGAGCTACTACAACACCACCCCTGAGACCGAACCAGAGCCCGCCAAGAAAAATGGGAAAGTAGAAAAAGCGAGTCAACAACCCCTCTAGCATGGTCAGACGCAGTGGAATAACGTAATAGATGATACCGCTTAGGGCCAGCAAACCTGCAACCACGGCGATCTTTCTTGATCTGCTCTTGTACCCCGTAGAGGCGAACTCGGCAATGTTCATTGGTTCCCCTTCCCACTCGGCATGAGTTGGACAGTGAACTGAACTTTTCGAACAACACTAGTCTCTGCTCGAGCCGAAAATCCTCAATAGCATGAGAAACAGGTTGACGAAGTCAAGGTAAAGGGCTAGCGCGCCCAAAATGGCGTTTTTTCGTACCATCCCCCCTTCCGAACCATCAGGTACAGACAGCGCCATAGTTTTGAGTTTCTGGGTGTCATAGGCGGTCAAACCTACAAAGACGAAAACGCCGATATAACTAATGATCATACTCATTTGGGTGCTGCGCACAAATATGTTTACCACTGAGGCGATA
>JAJDNB010000102.1 GCA_022340905.1 Deltaproteobacteria bacterium
TGAATCAGAATCAAATTTCCAGCCATCAAACGAAGGGGCACCGATCTGCCTTGAAGTAACCCACTCCTCGCTGGAGTCCATTTTTGAATGTGAGACCTTAACTAGAAGGTCTACCTGACCACCTGCATCCTGGCCATTTACTACGTACCGGATACCGAATTCTGTCCCGCCTTTTCCCGGAACTAGCCTGGTGCGCCTGACGAGTTCTTTTTCACCCACGATCTGAATCTCACCTCGACGGGTGTCCGGTGCTTCCTGCCAGTGGGCAAAAGTGGTTTTGTACAGGCCGTAGTCGATAATATCAATGCTGTTGACTTCGGCAGCAATTGACGTGGCTGCCCATAGCAGCGGAATGGAAAGAATCATGCTCGCTATTAAGAAACTTTTGATTATTGCTTTCATCTCCTTTACCTCCCCCTGAAACTTAAAAATTGCTTTGTGTTTGCGTTTGTTTTCTCCTTAGTGCAGAAGGGATGCCAAGACTAGATTAAAGATAAAAGAAATAATAATATCAATATTTTAACTGAAAGTATATTTTTTAAAATCTCTTGCAAAATCGCAAAAAATGGCGAAATGACCAAATAGTTCCTGGCTAGGTAGCCAGGAGGTAATTAAGGATTTTGGATTGTAGATTTAGGAAGGCATAGAGCATGGGGCATGGGGAAAGACAGCTGGCAGCAGGCAGCGGACAGATGAAAGACGACAGAGGACAGAGGGCAGCAAGACGACACGGCGACGCGGCGGCACGGTGACGCGGCGAAGAAGCTCAAGGGGTCGGAGGGCAGAGGACAGCAAGTCAAATGGTCAATTTGTCGAATAGTCAAATGGTTATGAATAACTTAAAAGACTAATTAACCATTGGACCATTCGACGAATTGACGAATAACTCCTGACTCCTGGCTCCTGACTCCTTTGATTAGACATTTCAGACATTTGGTTGTGCGGATGGATTGATGGGTAGCAACCGGCCGGCGGCTAGCTCTAATTCTCTGCACAAACGCTCCCAGGCTGTATCCATAATGATTTTTAAATTGACCACGTCGGCCTCGTTGTAAAGAAGGAGCTTTTGCAGGGCATCGCTGCTTCCCCGTTGATATTCGTGCCAGAGGACAACGGCCTCGTATCCGCTCATCTCCCGGATTTCCGGGGGTCTGGCAATGCCGAAAAGAGGCTCGATACTCTTTAGGCCGCCACGATAGCCGAGCCGCCTCACCACATGCAGCAAGTCTATATGCGCCTGACGAATCTGCAGGTTGCGGAAAGAGCCGCATATAAAAGGAAGATCGAACCTGCTGCCATTGAAGGTGACCAAAAGGTCGTAGGACTCTAAAGCATCCTCGAATTCCTCCATATTCTGCCCATTGATGAAGTGGTGAGTTTGTTGGCCGTCGTAGAGACCGATCACAGTAATCTCGTGGCCGTAGATAGCTGTGCCGGTGGTTTCGATGTCCAGAAAACCACAACTGTGCCGAAAATCTCGGTAGAGCCGCCAGCGTTCAGCTGAAGGGAGAACTTTATGAAAATAAGCAGCCTGGTCCCGGTGCTCCCTGGACTGCCTGAGGTAGGACCTCATCAGGTTGCGGTTTTGGCTGCTGCTAGGCCAATGGTCAAGATGCAGCTCCAGTTGGTCCCAGGTCAAAATACCCTGACGCCAGAGATTGATCTCGGTCTTTGGGCCAATGAAGGGCAGATGTAAGAAAGTATTTTCTAACATATTTCAAAGCCTGGTGTATTTGGCATGGAGCATGGGGCAAAGAGAAAGGAGCCAGGAGTCAGAAGTCAGAGTTCAAGAGAAAAACAATCAGGATTGACTTTATCTGAGCCACCGACTCTCTGAACCGCAGAATATCGAAATGATCACTTCATCATTTTGCGGTTCCTTGTTCTGCGGTTCGATATTCGCTGTTTTGAACCCTCTGATCTCTGACTTCTGATCTCTGACCTCTAACCCGCGTCTCCGTTTCACCGGCTCGCCGCGTCGTTTCGCCTTAGGTAGGACACACTCCACAGGCCACGCAGTTGTCCGGATCGCAGGGCTGTGTAGACTCGCCTGCAAGAGCGGCCTGGTATTCCTTCCAGAGATAGTCCTTGCTCACGCCGTGATCAATAAAGTCCCAGGGAAAGAGCTCGTCTCGATCCCGCTCTCGATACACATAGAATTCGGGATTGACATTTACCGCCTTGATGGCTTGTGTCCAATTCCCATCCTTTTGGAAAACTGTCTCGAGTAAGGACGCCAACTTGCGATCGCCGCGGGCCAGCAGCGCCTGCAGGTACGCCCAGCGGGGCACATCGGCATGCACCTTCACATTGGCCACTCTTCCCAATCCACCTTTCAGCTTTTTGATCCGTTGCTTCAGAACGGAGAGATCACAGAATGGCACCCACTGGAAGGGCGTAAAAGGCTTGGGCACAAACGAGCTGACACTCAGGGTAATGGTCCCCAGGCGTTTCTGTCCTCGGGCGATGGTCAGTTGTTCGTGCTTGATCTTTTTGACCAAGGTGATGATTGCCGCTACATCCTCCTCTGTTTCGGTGGGCAGTCCAATCATAAAATAGAGACGCAGGTTGGGAATGCCTGCGCTCACCACTAAAGTCACAGCATTCAGGATCTGCTCTTCAGTCAAATTCTTGTTTATAACCTGCCGCAATCTCTCGCTTCCGGCCTCGGGTGCAATAGTCACGGTCTGGAGACCACTCTGGCGGAGTGCGTCGACCATGGTGGACGTGATCGAATCGGCCCGCAGGGAAGAGACCGACAGGGATTTCCCTACCTTTGTCAGTTGCAAACAGATGGCATCGATATCGGGATGATCTGAGACGGCTGAACTGAGGAGACCGATTTTCCCTTTTTTCCTCAAGGCTGCTTGCACCACTTTGTCGCTCTGGCGATGTCGCACCGGCCGGTAGACAAACCCGGCGGCACAAAAGCGGCAGCCCCGGCCGCAGCCCCTTCCGATCTCCACCAGCACCATGTCGGGAAATTCGGTGTGAGGAGTGGTTATTACGGAAGTAATCGGGTCTCCACTCTCAATGGGTGCTGGTCTGGCCGAGATTTTTTTCGGGATGTCCACGAGAGGTTCGAAAGAAGTCAGGCGACCATCTGCGTCGTGTTCAGCTCGAAACAAGGAAGGGACATAAGCCGAAGATACTCGCCGTGCTAGGTGAGCTAATTGTTCTTCTCTCGAAAGGTCATTATCTCGGGCTTCTTGCCAGACGTCAATGAACTCCTCTAGGAGATTTTCCGCTTCACCTAGAAGGAAGACATCTATGAAGGGTGCTATGGGTTCGGGATTGAGGAAGGTGGCTACGCCGCCCGCCGCCACCAGGGGCTCGTACTGGCGGCGGCGGGAGCTGTAGAGGCTCAATTTGCCAAGCTGCAGGAGGTGTACCAGGTTGGTGTAATCATTTTCAAAGGCCAGTGAAAAAGCGACAATGCTGAAGTCTGCCATGGGCCTCTGGCTTTCCAAGGAAAGCGGTCCAGGACCCGAGCTGGCAGCGGCCATGTCCTCCGATTCCGGGAGAAAGAATCTCTCGCATACTACATTGGTTAGCTGGTTGAGACGGTGGTAAACCGTCTGAAAACCCAAGTTGGACATACCCAGGAAATAACGGTTCGGGTAAATCAGACCGACTGGAATCTTGCCACCCCAGTCCTTGATGACCGTTCCGGTCTCGTCCTCCAGCCACTGCTTTAGTCTGCGTTTCTGTTGCCAAGACATCGGTAGCCTGTAGAAGCTCTCGCCAGAGGTACAACTTCACATTGCCACTGTTCTGAAGGAGTCTGGCGAGAAAATTACTCCTGAGCGATTCTAACATTTTTAGCTCACATCGCTCAATTATGCCACAGAGACCGAGTCGCGTCCTCACCTTTTCACCGCCTAGAGAAAAACTACTAAAAGATTCTTTTCAATTGCCCCGCAGGGCAAGAAACACTGGCCGTGACCTCAATCTGCCTGCCGTCGGAGGAAGGTGGGTATTTCAAGTTCGTCCTCGTCTATGGGCAAGTCTTTGTAACCCATGGGGCGACTCAACTCCCTATTGCTGTCCTCACCTTTGCGATTCCGCCGCAAGAATGTGGGAATGTCCAGGTCATCATCACGGCGAGAGCCATGGATTACTCCCAAATCCGGTTTGGGTCTCGCATCTATCTCACCGATTCCGGTTGCAATGACGGTGACTCGCAATTCCTCTCCGGCACCCTGGTCCAATACCGTACCCCAAATGATATTGGCATCCTCATGGGCTTCTTTCTGGATAAGCGATGACGCCTCCTGGACCTCGTCAATGGTCAAATCCAGACCGCTGCTTATGTTCATCAGTATGCCCTTGGCACCACTTATGGACACGTCCTCCAGCAATGGGCTTGATATGGCCTTCTGAGCTGCCTCAATAGCCCGATCCTCTCCACTGGCCATGCCGGTGCCCATAAGAGCCATCCCCATCTCGCTCATAATTGTTTTGACGTCGGCGAAATCGAGATTGATCAAGCCGGGGACGGTGATGAGATCAGAAATCCCTTTCACCGCATAAAGGAGCACATCGTCGGCCTTCTTGAGCATTTCGAGAAAGGTTGCCTTCTTTGCCGCCAGGCTCAATAAGCGGTTGTTGGGAATAGTGATGATGGTATCCACCACCTCCCTGAGCTCTTTGATCCCTTTGTCGGCCGCCCGCATGCGCTGACGCCCTTCAAAATTAAATGGTTTGGTAACGACAGCCACGGTGAGAGATCCTAGTTCCTTAGCTATCTGTGCCACTATGGGCGCACCACCGGTGCCGGTGCCGCCACCCAGTCCAGCGGTGACGAAGACCATGTCACTGCCTTCTAGGATTTGGCGAAGCTTGTCTGCGTCTTCCAGGGCTGAACTCCGGCCAATCTCAGGATTGGCACCAGCCCCGAGTCCCTTGGTAATGTTGACGCCCAGTTGGAGCTTGGTAGGGGCCTTGGAGATTTCTAAGGCCTGAGCGTCGGTGTTGGCGGCTATAAAGTCAACTCCTTTAAGATTGGCGTTGATCATGTTGTTTATAGCGTTACCGCCGCCACCGCCTATGCCAATGACCTTGATCTTGGCTCCGTTGTTACTTTCGACGAACTCGAACATCATAAGCCACCTCCTGCACCAAAACGTTCAAAGCATGTTCCCCGGCTACGATTCACGAGCCCTTTCTCTGCAGCCGGCGAAGGAAGAAGACAAACCCAGTAGTCACAAGTGCATAACAGCCCATACACGTGAAGAACATGGTAAGGACGAAGTAAAGGTCCGACCTTGTCATTCAGGTCCCTCCTGGTCTAACGACATATTTTGTCGGACTCCAATGAAGCTCAGTCTTCCTAGACCACATCCTTGAACCACTTACGCATTCGATCCAGCAGTCGGTTAAAAATGTTATTCTGACGGATGCGGAAAAGTTTTTTGGGCTTAGAGTTTGCCCCGTAGAGGACCAACCCTACCCCAGTTGCGTACATGGGATTCTTGACCACATCCACCAAACCGCCGATGGCAGTGGGTAAACCGGTTCGCACCGGCAGATTGAAAACCTGCTCTGCCACATCAGCAAGCCCAGGCAGCAAAGCGGTGCCGCCGGTTATCACCAAACCGGAGGCTACGAGGTCCGAGTACCCCGAACGCAGCAATTCCCGTTGGAGCAAGGAGCACACTTCCTCAACTCGAGGTTCTAAAATCTCGCCCAGGATCTGCCGGCTGAGCACCTTTGCCTTGCCGCCTCCAACACTGGGAACCTGAATAGTCTCATCCTTCTGAATCATAGCGGTAAGGGCACAGCCATATCGTTGCTTGATCTTTTCAGCCTCTTCCACCGGGGTTCTCAACCCCACAGCAATGTCGTTAGTTAGGTTGTTGCCCCCCAGAGCGAGAACTGAGCTGTGGCGGATGGTGTTTCCCGAGAAGATAGCCAAATCCGCTGTGCCACCGCCGAAATCCACCAGGGCCACGCCCAACTTGCGCTCTTGTGAGTTCAGCACTGCTTCGGCAGAGGCGAGGGACTCCAGGACTATGTCGCAGACGTCGAGACCGGCACGCTGGCAACATTTGACGATATTTTGGGCGGAAGTGACAGCACCGGTGACAATATGGACTTTGGCCTCCAAACGCACACCAGACATGCCCAACGGATTCTGGATACCCCTTTGGTCGTCGATGATGTATTCCTGAGGGAGAATGTGAATTACCTCCCTGTCAAAGGGTATTGCTACTGCCTTGGCCGCATCGATGACCCTGTCGATGTCTTGCTGGCTCACTTCGCGATTCTTTACGGCAATGACGCCATGGCTGTTGTGGCCCTCGATGTGACCACCGGCAATACCGGCGTATACCGCATTGATTTCGCAACCAGCCATTAACTCTGCCTCTTCCACTGCCCGTTTGATCGAATCTACTGTACTTTCGATGTTGACCACCACGCCTTTGCGCAGTCCCTCAGAGGGGTGGGTACCAATACCCACTATGTCGATTCCCTCCGGGGTCAACTCGCCGACTACGGCACAAATCTTTGTGGTGCCGATGTCCAGTCCCACGATCAACGAATTATCTTTGGCCATGTTTAAACTCCCTTTTTTTGTGATCGGTCCCGCTTGTTAAGCTTAAAATTTCCTCTGACAAAAATTCGATTTCCGTAGCTCAGATCAATCCCCCGGAGCTGAGGATCAAGCCCTTTTTCCTCCAGGTAGCGCAGGACTTTCTCCAGCCTGGCTATCTTGGGGCCATATTTGTCCCGTCCCAGATCAATCTGAATGCCGCCTCGGACTGTAAAAATGCTCAATCCTTTATTCCTATTCCAACGGATTTCTGAAATGAGCCTCCAGGGTAGTCTCAGCTGGCTCTCTTGATGGAGATCGTCGATAAGAACAGTGAGCTCCCGAGGAAGCTTGTGCCCCGGAGCGAGAGATTTAGGATCAACTCCGGTTATTATGGGCAAGCCCGCATATTTTCCCGGTGCAGCGCTGGCGAAACACAACCCTTCATCGTCCACTAAATAAAATTGCCTGCCTTTCACCAGGGCCAAAGGCTTGCGCTCAACTATCTCTATACGAATCCGGTCTGGGATCTCCCTGCTGATCAACGCGGAATCTATCCAAGGATGGTTGGTGACCCTTTGCCTTACCCGGTCGAGATCAAGAGAGAGGATGTTTACCCCGGAAGGGATCCGGGCTTGTTGGATGACCGTCTGCGGGTCCAGCACCTCACAGCCGCTCACCTGGACACTAGTGACATTGAGGAGACTCGAGGAAAGCAAGGTGCGGTAGCAGGCTACACACAGAACACTCAGTCCCGTAAAGGCCAGGCAGATTACCGTGAATTGCACAAGGGAGCGAAGTCGCCGTCGCAGCTTTCGCGGATCACTACGGTAGCTATTCTTTTTGTTTGAAACTTTGACGGTTTCAAATGGCAACGAAATTTGCATTAGTTTCTTGGCCACCTTGCTTCCTCGAAATCATTTCCCTGCATTTACGAACCGTTATGGTGATTCCCCACGACCTCGATTTCCAGTTCGAGGTGCACGCCGAATTCCTGAGAAACCTTCTGCTGTGCCAGATGAATCAAAGCAAGGATATCTCTGGCCCGTGCCTGCCCACGGTTGACAATGAAGTTGGCGTGCTTTGGAGAAATCTGGGCGTCTCCAATGCGTACACCTTTCAGCCCAACTGCCTCGATGAGCCTGCCGGCAAAATCACCTGGCGGATTTTTAAACACTGAACCAGCAGAGGGAAGCCTCCAGGGTTGTTTATCTTTTCTGGCTTTGAGCAACGAACGAATCCTTTGGCGCATGTGCTCTCGAGAGCTTACAGTCAGCAGGAACTCCGCCCCCACCACCACAGCGGCCGGAGGCAGATCGAGTCTTCGGTATGAGAAGGGGAGTCTGGTGCGGTCCAGCCTGGCGAGAGCACCGTCAGCAAGAACCAGGTGTGCAGCTTCACAGACATCGGCCATTTCCCCTGCAGGGGTACCGGCGTTCATTCGCAAAGCACCCCCAACCGATCCGGGTATGCCGGCAATAAACTCAAGCCCACTGAGATTTTGTTGCAGGCAAAAGCGCAACAGTCGACTGAGCCGCAACCCTGCACCTGCCTTGACTTTTCCATCGTTGCGTTCCACCTGCGAGAACCCCTCTTCCAGGCTAATCGCGACAGCCTTTATACCTGCATCCTGCACCAGAAGGTTGGTTCCCCTGCCGAGGATGAAGTAGGGATAATTGTTTTGATTCAGCACCTGGACGGCGGTTTGCAGCCCTGCCAGATTCAGAGGACGGAGGAGGCAGGACACCGGCCCCCCTACCCGCAATGAAGTATGTCCTGCCATTGTGACATCCCACTCGGCTTTCACTCCGTCCAGGTGCTGAAGTTCTTTTCTTAATTCAGGGTCCATCACTCCAGTTTTCACTGCCAGCTGCCTCCTGCAGGCTGCCAGCTTTTATTTATTTCCTTCCCTGTCCTGCAATCGTTTCAAAAACTCCTCCCCAATTTGCCAGATATTTCCTGCCCCGAGGGTCAAGACCACATCTTTCTGCTGCGCTTCCTCCATGAGGATCGGAATAATGTCCTTGGGATTGGGGATGTACCTGATGTCGCCGTGACCGTGTTCCTGTATGGCGGTTGCCAATTTTTCGGCGTGCACCCCCGGGATCGGAGGTTCGCTGGCCGGGTAGATGTCTGTGATCAAGAGAACATCGGACTGGTAAAAGGCAGTAGTAAAGTCATCGAACAGTGCTTGAGTGCGAGTAAAACGGTGAGGCTGAAAGAGCACGAAGCGACGATGGGTTGGGAAAGACTCGGCTACGGTTTTCAGCACTGCCTTTATTTCGTTTGGATGATGGCCATAGTCATCGATTACGGTGATTCCATCCACTTCGCCCTTAATTTGAAAGCGGCGCTGTACTCCGGTCATCTCCTTTAGACCTCGGCAAATAGCAGGGAAGGGGATTTCCAGTTCTTGTCCCACGGCAACAGCTCCCAAGGAATTGAGCACATTGTGCCAGCCGGGTATGGAAAGGGTGACCTTCCCTAGTTCCTGACCTTGGTAGCAGGCGAGGTAAGAACTGTTGAGCCCGTCGAAGGAGATCTTGCGGGCTTGGAAATCAGCCTGTGCTGAAAAACCGTAGGTAACCAGCCGTTTTTTGATCCTCGGCAGGAGGCTCTGAATGTTTTCATCCTCGAGACAGAGGATATTGAGACCATAAAAGGGAACTTTATTCATAAATTCAAGAAACGTCTCTTTGATCTCATCCAGATCTTTGTAGAAATCAAGGTGTTCGGTGTCAATGTTGGTAACCAAAGAGATGGTAGGTGAATAGAGGAGAAAGGTGCCATCACTCTCGTCCGCTTCCGCCACCACGAAATCGCCTTTACCCAGTTTGGCATTGGTGCCCCAAGCATTCAGACGACCGCCAATCACCACAGTGGGATCCAGGTCTCCCTCGGCCAGTACCGTTCCCACCATAGAGGTGGTGGTAGTTTTTCCGTGAGCTCCTGCCACCAGAACGGCATACTTCAGCCTCATAAGCTCAGCTAGCATCTCGGCGCGTCGAATAACCGGCAGATGATAGTCTCTGCTGGCAGCCAGAACTTCAGGGTTGTCAAAATCAATAGCCGATGAAACCACGACCACGTCAGCATCGGCAACGTGGTGGGGCTGGTGGCTATAGTGGACAGTTGCTCCAAGATCTTCGAGACGACGGGTGATCTCAGTCTCTTGCAGGTCGGAGCCGCTGATCCGATGATCGAGGTTGAGAAGCAATTCAGCAATGCCGCTCATGCCGATGCCACCGATGCCTACGAAGTGAATATGGTACGTGCGCTTGTACATTCTTCAGTTTTGCCAGTTAAGCCGGTTTAATCAGTTTAGCCCGTTAAAAATTGGTTCTGAAGTCCAATACTTCTAAAAATTTTAGGCATTTGACCTGCTCCGCCTCCGTCCGGCTTGCGGATTCAGCCAGTTGCCCCCGTGCCACCCCTGGGAATACTCCCGAGCATAACAACTTATATTCATCAGGATGCCCATCGCTAATAGATTGGTTAGCAAGGAGCTGCCTCCATAGCTTATGAATGGCAGAGGTAGTCCCTTAGTGGGCAACAACCCCATGACCACAGCACAATTTATAAATGCCTGGAGCCCCACAATCAGAGTCAAGCCGAAGGCAAGATAGGTTCCGAAGCTCTCGGGGGCTCGCAAGGCGATCTTGACGCCTTTGTAAATCAGCAAAGCGTAGAGGAGGAGTACAATGGAAACGCCAATGATACCGGTCTCTTCGCCAATGACGGCTAAGATAAAATCTGTATGTGGTTCAGGCAGATAAAAAAGCTTCTGTTGGCCGGAGCCGAGACCAACTCCCAGAAGACCACCGGAGCCGAGGGCCAATAAAGAATGAAGGAGCTGAAAGCTGGTGTCACTGGGGTCTCGCCAGGGGTTTAGAAAAGCGAGAAACCTCTCCCAACGATAGCCCTTTTGCGCTATGGCCAGAACCAGGAGAGGAGCCACCGCTATGGCGGTGACCAAAAGATAGCGCAAACGAACACCGGCCACAAAGAGCAGAACAAAAGTCAGCACTGCGAAGGTTATGGCAGTTCCCAGGTCGGGTTGCATTACAACCAGACCAATAAAGACTGCAGAGACCACGAGGTGTGGTACATAGCCAACAGAGAGCTCACGCAGCCGCTCCTTCTTTTTGGCGGCAGAGTAGGAGATGTAGATTATGAGTGCCAGCTTGGCGTACTCAGCCGGCTGGATGGAAATAGGTCCGAAACGCAGCCAGCGTCTGGCTCCCCCGACCCGGTGACCCACGTGAGGTAAGAGCACGATGACAAGACTCAGCAGGGTGACCCCGAGAATGACATACACAAGCCGGCGGTAAATAACATAGGGCAAATTCTTGCTGATGATGAGAACAACAATACCGATAAGGGCAAAGACAGCTTGCCTTTTGACGAAATACATGCTGTCGCCAAAGCGCTCTTGAGCTATGATTGAACTCGAACTGTACAGCATCACAAGTCCGATACCTGTGAGGGCGAAGGTTATGAACAGAAGCGCAAAATCGTAACTTTTTTTATGTTCGTTTCCTTCTGCCATTGGTTCATTTACCATTTCGCATAACGCAAAGCGCATAGCAAAAAAAACGACAGGTCTTGACACTTACGGTTTTACGCTTTGCGCTTGGCGCTATGCTTCTTCCCCTTCAGTTATGGGCATTCAATTTTCTCTTGTCTTTTTTTGATGCCACCCAGGGAGAGTTGAGCATTTCGACACCCGATTCCAGGGCTGTATATTTATGAACCAGGTATCGGAAGTGATCACCCCGGGCTTTATAGTTCTCATATTGGTCAAAACTGGAACAGGCAGGGGATAGCAGGACAATGTCCCCAGCCACGGCAGCGCCCAGGGCGACCTGGACTGCTGCGTCCATGTCCTCCACCACTACGGTGCAAGAGAGATTAGCTAAAGCCTCAGCCAGACGAAATCTAGCTTCGCCGATCAGTACAAGCATTTTCACGCGCTGACGTACCAAGCTGACCAAAGGGTTGTAAGAGCCTTCCTTGTCACGACCTCCGGCAATGAGGATGATGGGCGCAGAGAAACTCTCGAGGGAGCGAACCACCGAATCCACGTTCGTTCCTTTAGAGTCGTTATAGAAACGGATGCCTCGCCAATGGTGAACCAATTCCATGCGATGGGGCAGGGGCTCAAAGGTATCTATAGTTTCTTGTATGGCCTCTGGCCTTGCCCCCATACTAGTCGCTGCCAATACCGCAGCCAAAAGATTTTGCTGGTTGTGTTTTCCCGGTAGCTGCCAACGGTTGAGATCATAACGGCGTAACGGTCCAGGCATCACCCGACAAAGGAGCCAGCCTGAGTTCACGTAGGCGTGGGCCGAACTTTTTGTCAGGCTGAAATTGAGTTGACGACTCCGGATGGTACAGCGTACCGTAATCAAGGGATCGCGGGCGGGGACCACTGCCACATCTTCTTCGGTTTGGTTGGTGAAGAGGCGACATTTGCTTTCCACATAACTGGCAAAGGAAGGGTAGCGGTCAAGGTGATCCTCGCTGATGTTAAGGAGCACTGCAACCTGCGGATGAAAGGTTTCCATGGAGTCGAGTTGGAAGCTGCTCACTTCCGCTACTGCCAGGTCAAATGGTTCTTTCTCATTGCACAAGGTAATAAGGGGATTACCAATGTTTCCACCTACGAAGACCCGCTTACCGTTGTGCTTGAGCATATCTCCCACCAAGGCTGTTGTGGTGGTCTTGCCATTGGTCCCACTTATGGCAACGATCGGCAACTGCAGGAAGCGACTGGCCAATTCCAGTTCCCCCACAATCGGGATTGACCTTATTTGGGCTTCAATCAACCCTGGCAAGTCAAGTGGAACGCCGGGACTGACAACAATCAAATCCGCCTGGGTGAACACTTCCAACGGATGACCTCCAAGTGCCAAGGAGCAGCCTAATTCTTGGGCGGAATCTGCTGTGGAACCCAGCTCAGAGGCTAATAGATGGTCGGTGACAGTAACCTGGGCTCCTTTGCCTACAAGAAACTCGGCAGTGGTCAAACCAGTCTTAGCCAGCCCAACAACGAGTACCCTTTTGTCTTGGAGATCTTCCATCGCTTTCATTCCAATACTCTCTGCTCTATGTTTTTAGATTTTTTAGACATTTTAGACACTTTAGCTCATTTTAGGCATTTGACCTGGGGGGCTTCTTTATTGTCCACCACCACTTCTATCTTTAGAGGGACCGTAGAGCTCTATAAGGGCCTCTATCACCTTCTCCATTCGCATTCCCCGTGATCCTTTCACCAGCACCCAGTCTCCCGCACCAAGCAGGCGGTGGATCAGGGTGGCGATTTCCTCGTGGTCGCCGGCTTCGGTGAGTTGCTCCCTGGCCATACCCGCCTCGGCAGCGCCAGCGAGAAGATGGGAGGCCTGTTTGCCCATGGCGAAAAGGTGATCGACCCCCTCTTTAGCTGCTATCCTGCCCACCTGCCTGTGGAGGGAAGAACTGTCTTTTCCCATTTCCAGCATGTCACCAAGTATTGCGAAAGTCCTTCCCTGTTGCCTCACCTGCATCAGTGTTTCCAGGGCTGCCGCCATAGAACCAGGATTGGCATTGTAGGTGTCGTTTATGAGGTGAATGTCACCAGGAAGAGTTACCACCTCCATACGTTTATCAACAGGTTGAAAATTGTCCAAGGCAGCCCCTATGGTGCTTGTCGGCAGGTTCAAGGCCCAGGCAACAGCTGCAGCGGCTACAGCGTTTTTGATGTGGTGCAGGCCAATTACCGGCAAGCGAATCTCCAGAGGTTCCTCTGCCAGTCTGAGAAGAAAATGGCTACCGTCGCCATTCACGCCATGAACTTTCTCCAGCCGCACCTCAGCGGGATCACCTTTTGATGAGAATCGTACCTGCCGTCCAGAAAAAGCGGCTGCTTCACGTGAGACCCTGGGATCGTCTCGGTTCACTACTATTGTCCCAGTGGATTTCATACCCGCGAAGAGCCCCCCTTTGGCTCTCTGAATGGAGTCAAGGTCTCCCATCCCCTCTAGATGAGCCGCTTGGATATTGGTGATCATTCCCAGGTTTGGCTGAACTATTTCGGTCAATCGCTCTATTTCACCCGGTTGATTCATGCCCATCTCTACCACTGCGGCCTCGTGGGAATTGTCTAATTGCAGTAAAGTAAGGGGCACACCCACGAGGTTATTGAAAGTTCCATGATTTTTGAGAACCTTCCAGGATCGGCTGAGAATAGCCGCAACCATCTCTTTTGTGGTGGTCTTGCCATTCGACCCGGTGATGGCAACCACCGGAATTGAATGGAGGCTCCGCCAGTACGATGCCAGGTCACCAAAGGCTCGGAGAGTGTCGCCCACACCAATCACGGGGATTCGCAGACCCTTGGTGTCTAATCTTTCTGCATTGTCAAGGGCAACAACCACGGAGGCAGCACCTTTGCTTGCGGCCTCTTCGACAAACTGGTGACCATCGAAGTTTTCCCCAGTCAGGGCCACAAACAATTCTCCCGGACTGAGAGTTCGGCTGTCGGTAGAGATTCCGGGAAAAATTTGCACGTTACCATTCACCAGCAGCTCACCCCCAGTAGCCTTAAGCACCGCCTCCAAGGTCCATATGTTTTCGTTGTTAGTCATCAGTTTGCCAAGTGAACTCAGTAAATACATTGCCTGTGGGTCATGTGGCTTCACCGTCATTACGCTTCGCTGTCACTATGCCGTCGGCGTCATTTTGGGGCAAAGGGCGTGGGGCATAGAGCATGGGGTAAAATCTTTGATTTACTTGCCTGCACCCTCCCGCCTTTCCCGTGCCTCGAGTGCCTCTGCGGCTACGATTCGGTCGTCGAAATCGATGCGCTTATTTCCGAGGATCTGATAGTTCTCGTGACCCTTACCGCCGATATAAACCACATCCCCTTGATCAGCGTAATCAATGGCCATGCGAATAGCTTCGCCGCGGTCCACCACCGAGGTGTACCCACGGTCACAATTGCCACCACCCTGGGCAAGAGAGACGAAGAAGGGGAGACCTTGGGCCTTAACGCCGGCTTCAATCTCGGCCATGATAGACTCTGGCACCTCACTTCTTGGGTTGTCCGAGGTAATGACCACCAGGTCAGCCCTCTTGGCCGCGGCCTCCCCCATGAGAGGCCGCTTGCCTCGATCCCGATCGCCTCCGCAGCCGAATACGCAGATAATTTTTCCAAGGGTCAACTCTTGCAGGGACTCCAGAGCCTTATCCAAAGCATCTGGAGTATGGGCGTAATCCACCAGAACCTGAAAACCCAGGTCGTTAGGAACAGACTCAAGTCTCCCCGGCACCCGGGTC
Organism: Deltaproteobacteria bacterium; assembly: GCA_022340905.1. Classification (GTDB taxonomy): domain Bacteria; phylum Desulfobacterota; class Syntrophobacteria; order BM002; family BM002; genus BM002. The sequence continues at coordinate 14,852 of JAJDNB010000102.1, forward strand.
AACGACTGCTCTCCGGTGCGTATGGCTTCTAAAGGCAGATCAAGGCCCACGGCAACGGATGCTGCCGCCAACAAGTTGTAGAGATTCAGCCTGCCCAACATGGAAGAATGGACCTGTATTTCACCTTTGGGAGTAACCAGCAGGGCCTCGACTCCGGCGGTATCGCAGCGAACCTTGTGAGCTCGAACATCAGCATGGGGTGACATACCGTAACGGAGGAGTGGGTTGTCGATCTGCTCGCACAATCGGATGCCCCAGGGGTCATCGCAATTGATGACAGCAAGGGGTGGTGTTTCCCCTCTGGTTTGAAGAATTTGAGAGAACAAACGGCTTTTTGCGCCGAAATAGCTCTCCATGCTGCCGTGATAATCAAGGTGGTCCTGGGACAGGTTAGTGAAAACAGCCACAGCAAACCGTGTGGTATCAACCCGGTGCATGTCCAGGCCGTGGGAGGACACCTCCATCACCACATGTGTTACTCCTGCATCCACCATTTGCCTGAACAATCTTTGCAGATCGAGAGACTCTGGCGTGGTAACCGGGGCAGGAAGTACATGACCTGGATAGCGACTGTTTACCGTTCCTACAACTCCGACCCGGAGACCGCAGGCTTGCAGAATTGCTTCAAGTAAATATGCGGTAGTGGTCTTGCCGTTGGTTCCGGTGATGCCGATAACCGTCAGGCTGTGGGAAGGGAAACCAAAAAAGCGGTTCGCAAGTAGGGCCAGCGCAGTTCTGGTATTGGCAACCTCAATCACCGTAACCTCAGGTATGAGGTCCAGAGGCTTTTCCACAACTACGGTGTGAGAGCCCTGGTCGATGGCCTGCCGGACAAAATCATGACCATCGCTTTGCGTGCCTTTGATTGCGACAAAGAGACTGCCCTCAGAGGCTTGGCCGCTATGGTAGGTGATTGCACGGACCTCGCGCTCCACGTTGCCGTGGAGCTGAAGAACGGTAAGATCCTGAATCAGGTTTTCCAACAGCAATGTCTGCCCCCTAATCTGCAGCCAAGATAAGACTGCAGGAGTCAACCGTGCTGAGATTTCTGCCCGGTTCAGGATTCTGTCCCACTACTCTGCCACTGCCGTGAATATCCAGCGAACCGGTAAAACTTTTCAATCGATTGAGTGCATCTCTCAGGCTAAGACCTGTGAGGTCTGGCATCACCATGGCTTGGTTGTAATTCGTCCGATTATATGTTGCCGGCTGTAGGGCTATGAGTGACGGCTGTAGTGATAAACGACTGTCAAGAGCGGCAACTTTTTCCGATTTTTCCTGTATCCTCGCCGGAGGTACCTGCAACGCATGGAGAGCTTGCTCGGTAATGCGGCGAAAGGCTGGCGCTGCCACCACGCCGCCATAAAACCCCTTTTGGGGTTCATTTATAACCACTACAACGAGGATTTTAGGATCAGTGACCGGTGCGAAGCCGGCAAAAGAGGCGGTGTAGCGGTCATCTGCATATCCGCCGCTCCGATGATTACTCTTTTGAGCGGTGCCGGTTTTCCCAGCTGCCTTATATTGGGCAAGAGCGGCTCGCGCACCGGTTCCGTCCGGTCTGAGCACGGCGGCAAGCAATTTCTTCATTGCTCTCGCAGTATCCGCACTTATTACTCTCCGCACCACCCTGGGCTTGTTTGTTCTGACCACATGTCCTTGCCCGTCCAGCACTTCTTTTATGAGCAAAGGGCGCATGAGAAGGCCGTCGTTGGCAACAGCCCCCAAGGCCATGGCAAGCTGGAGGGCAGACACGGAAAGACTTTGACCAAAGCCGGCGGCTGCGAGGTCAACCGGGGTCCACTCCTCAGGGGGACGTATGAGGCCAGGTGTTTCGCCCGACAACCCTATGGACGTAGGTGCACCGAAGCCGAAAGAACAAATGTAATGATAAAAACGATTCGGGCCAAGCTTTTCTGCCACCTTGACAGCCCCTATATTGCTGGAAAAGCGCAGGATCTGCGCCAGGGAAAGCCAGCCGAATTTCTTCAAATCGTGGACGGTGTGATTCAAAATTTTATACTTGCCTTGCTCGCAGTAAAAAAGGTCGTTGGGATGGACAAGACCTTCTTCAAGGGCGGCCGCCGCAAGAAAGATCTTGAAGGTGGAACCAGGTTCAAAGGCGTCGGTCACTGCTCGATTGCGCCAGACAGATGGCCCGTAAGAGGAAAAAGAGTTGGGGTTGAAGGTGGGGAACACACCCATGGCCAGAATCTCCCCAGAGTGGGGCTCTATGACCACGGTCATACCACCTTTGGCTCCGAAATCTTGCACTGTCTTTTTTAGTTCTCTTTCAGCGATGTACTGGATGCGTTTGTCCAGGGTTAGCTGAATACTATATCCGAGGGGTTGAGAATCATCAGGAAGTCCGTGAGTAAAGATGATCTCACCTCGGGCGTCTTTGGCTCCGGGGAGGGTGCCGGAGTGGCCGCGCAAGAGAAGATCTTGGGTAACCTCCAATCCTTCCAACCCTATGTGATCTCGGCCAACAAATCCGATTACCTGGCCTGCGAGTTCCACATTCGGGTAGTAGCGGTGACTTTCTTTAACAAAATGAATTCCCTTGATGGAGAGAGCCCGGACTGCATCAGCCTGCTTGGGCGAAAGATAATGTTTTAACCACACAAAGGCGCGCTTTTGGCGAAATTTTCTATGCAACCTGGACGCTGGGATTTGAATGACTTTCGATAGTTGCCGGGCAGCGGCTGCTGGATTCTCTATGATGCGGGGATTGGCAGCAAGGGACTCCACCTCTATGCTAACAGCCAGCTCTTGGCCGTTACGGTCATAGATGTCCCCTCTCCGTGGTTCAAGTCTCAAATTTCTTTGGATCTGTTTGTTGGCAAAGTCTGTCCAGTCTTCTCCCTGGAAAAACTGGATCTGAAAGCTCCGAGCGATCAACAACAGGAAAGCACAGAGCAAACCTCCAGTGACGAGAAAGAGGCGGAAACGAACCCAGCGAATATGAGAACTATCTGATGACGATTTGGATGTCATTTCAGCACCACAATTTGGTCCTTGGTTGGCTGTTTGAGCCCCAGTTGTTCGATAGCGATGCGCTGCACTCTCTCGGGAGCTTTAAGCCTGGCCAGCTCCAGGTGCAGTTTCTTGTTATCATTCAGCAGCCGGCTATGCAGCCGGTGGATTTCCGACAGCTGATAACCGAGCTCTACAACCTGGACTCGACACCAGACATAGCCAAAGCCGCTTACCAGGAGCCAGAGAAAAATGGCAACGATAGTGGCCAGCCTCTTCTCTCTCCACTTGGAAACTACTTTCTTTTTAGGTGACTGCTTCTTTCTCTTTCTGCTCATGCAGTTTTTGCTTTTCCACCACCCGGAGGCGGCCACTCCTCGCTCGGGGATTTGCTTCAATCTCCAATTTGCTTGGTACAACTGGCTTCTTAGTAACGAGTCGTACCAACGGTCTCCCCTCACATTGGCAAATGGGCGTGCGAGGAGGGCAGCGACACGTTCGGGCCCAGTTGGCAAAGGCCTGTTTAACCAAGCGATCCTCCAGGGAATGAAAGGAAATTATGGCGAGCCGACCACCGGGACTGAGCCAGTCTAAGGCTCCCTGCAGGAACGCTTGGAGGTGATCCAGTTCCCGGTTTACTGCCAAGCGTAATGCTTGAAAGGTGCGAGTAGCCGGATGTCTCTGCCGCGGCCGCTTGCCTGCTGGAATGGCGCGGGAAACCACATTGGCCAAACGCTCGGTCGTTTCTATAGCCTCCTCTTCTCGAGCCCTAACGATGCTGCGGGCTATTCTCCGATGCCACCGCTCCTCGCCGAAAGTCCAGAGAATGTCTGCCAGCTTTTCCTCGCTCAAGGTGTTGACCAAGCGGGCGGCAGTGTTTTTTCCCCTGGTGTCCATGCGCATATCCAAAGGCCCGGCCAGGGTGAAGCTGAATCCCCTTTCGGCCTCATCCACCTGGAAGGAAGAGAGTCCGAGGTCCAGCAGAATTCCGTCAACGACCTGGATATGCAACCTAGCCAACACCGACCCGATGAGGGCAAAGTTCTCCCGAACCAAGACGAGCCGCTCTTCGTAAGACATCAGTTTAGAGCGCGCCTTAACCAAAGCCTTCTCGTCCCAATCTATGCCGATTAGCCGGCCGTCAGGCGCTGTTTTTTCCAGGATGGCCCGTGCATGGCCACCACCACCTACGGTGCCATCCACAAAAGATTTGCCCGGAGTGCAGCGGAGATGTTCAATCACCTCATCGAGGAGAACTGGCTTGTGTTCCTGCTGCTGTAGCACTCTTACCACCGGGCATATCATTCCCAAATTTTAACCCCTCATCGATCGGTGCGATGCGGGGCAGTTAATAAAACAACTAAGGGTTCTTTCGGCCTAAGCGGACAAACGGAGGCGCGGCGGCACGGCATAAAGTGGTCTGCTGCGCTGTTCATGTTGTTCGGTCCGTGAAGCCCCTGTTGTCTTCACCCGCCATAATCCTTTCGTTAAAGGTTAAGGTTTCTCCGTACCGCCGCGCCTCCATTTGTCCAGGCCGTTGCCTCCCCATCAAGGAAGGGGAGGGGGGAACTAATTGCAAAAAAATCTTTATGCCGGTTTATCAGATTCCTAGCTCGGCTAGGGTAGCCGTAATTTGCGAAAAATCATCATGGGCTCTCTTGATTTCTGCATCCCAATAGTCTTTGCTCCAGATCTCGAAGCTTCGAAGCATTCCGGCCAGTACGACCTCCCGATCCAATGAGGCCTGTTCCCGCAGTGTTTGGGGAATAAGAACTCTTCCTTGTTTGTCGAAGTTGCACTCAGTCGCCCCGGAGATAAAGAACCTCTGGAAAGCCTTCACGTCCTGACGAACCAAAGACAGTGATCCCAGCTTTTCTTCTATTTTTTCCCACTCTTGTAAAGGATAGGCAACCAGGCAGCGGTCGAGGTTGGTGATGACTAAGCGGTCTTCATAGCGGGTTTTGAGGGTGTCTCGAAACCGGGTAGGAATGCGGATACGTCCCTTTGCATCCAGGGTATGTATTGAACGGCCCCTGAACATGTGGACTCCATGAGATAACAGAATTGGCACTTTTGACCACTTTTACCCACTTCTTGACACCCTTTATACAGATCTAACCACTAAATGTCAACTTAAAAAGAAAATCTGCCCACTCGTGCATTCACGGGTGAATTGCCCGTATGCAATCAGATATCAATATATAGGTTATTAAACTAGTATACAACTATATTATGTGGAAAAAAAGAAAGTGGGGTGAGGGACAATAATTTCCTCATTTTTTTTGGTTACCGTCTTTTCTGGTAGCGCAAAACAGCAGCGTTGTGTTCCACCAGAGTGGAGGAGAAATGATGGGTGCCGTCTTTTTTGGCGACAAAGTACAGATAGGGTGTGGGGGCTGGGTTCAACACGGCCTGGATGGATGCAGCCCCGGGATTGCAAATGGGGCCGGCGGGCAGCCCTCTCCTGGTGTAGGTGTTATAGGGAGTGTCGGCCTCAAGATGCGCTTTGGTGAGGTTGCCGGTAAAATCTTTGAGTCCATAGATCACCGTGGGGTCGCTCTGAAGACGAATCCCCTTCTTGAGCCGATTTATAAAAACACCGGCGATCAAAGGCCGCTCATCGGCCACGGCAGTTTCCTTTTCCACCACCGAAGCTAGGATGACCACCTGGTGACGAGTAAACCCCAGTTTCTCGGCCTTCTCTTCCTGAGTTGGTCCAAAGTGCTGGTTAAATCTTTTCACCAATGCGCCCAAGATGTTCTCAACCGGGAGGCCCTTTGCAAACTGATAGGTATCTGGAAAAAGATAGCCTTCCAGGGTGGAGGCGGGAATGTTAAAGGTGTGGACAAAAGCAGGGTCGGTTGCCGTAGCAATGAAGCGATCTCCATCTGCCAGGCCATGAGAATCAAGGAGTTCGGCCATTTGCTTTATGGTGTAACCCTCGGGAAAGGTGATCTGGTGGAGGAGAACTTCGCCCCGAATAATTTTGTCAAGCACCTCTGTTGGCCGGAGTCCAGTTGAAATCTGATATTCACCAGCCTTTATCCGGCGAGCTGCTCCCTTGAACCTGACCAACCAACCGAACTTCGTTGCACTACTGATAGCGCCCCGTTTCTGAAGCAGGTTGCTGAGGGTGCCAAGGGACATGCCTGGTGATATTTCTATTACCACTTCCTCTGGTTCGGAACTGGCAGGAGTACTGATAAATTGATACGCATCAACCATGAGCAAGAGTAAGCCAACGGCAAGAACAACCAGCAACCACCGGAAGCGGCTGGAGTGTTTCTTCTTAGGATTATTATTAGGAGGTGCTGCAGTCATTCTTATCACCACCGAGAATCCGTGCCGCTACAAAACACTAGGCACTATGCACTGTTAGGTCATTTGCTCCGCGTCATTCGGCTACGCCGTCATTAGGCCTTAAGGCCGTCACTAGGTTGTTACAACAAATGACCATGAATGACGCCGCAGGCATATGACTCATTAGCTGTCCGCTGGCAGTTGCTTGCTGTGTTCCGGCCTCCGCCAGCTGACTAAATAACCTCAAATCCCTCCCTCGGTAACTCGCTCGGTCAAAAGCTGATAAATGTTGAGACCGGCTTTCTCGAAACCCTTGAGACCGTAGACCATGTTGGCTTCTAGAACCAGACACTTGTCTTGGCAAATGCAAATATCGAGCCCCACTTCGTCGAACTTGCAGAGGAGAGCTACCTTTTCAGCAAACCGTAGATGGTCGTCTTTGATATCATGGAAGGATATTCGTCCTCCCAGGGACACATTACTGCGGTATTCTCCCGGTCGAGCAATGCGCCAATAGGCGTGCACCACCTTGGCCCCTACCAGCACGATACGCAGGTCACGGTCAATGGCAAGGTACTCCTGGATGTAGGCCAAATCAGACATTTCCAAGTAGCGGTGCAAATCTTCATGGGTGCGGATGAGAAAAACACCTCTGCCCTGCGAAGAGCCTCGAGGGAGTTTGGCGATAAAGGGATAACAAAAATCTTTCAGGATATCTTGCGATCTTTGGCTCCCCTGGTAAAATCTGGTGCGAGGGTGGGGGATATCGAGGAGAATAAAAAGTTCAGTTTGTTTGACCTTGTCTCCCATGTAGCGGTAGTAGTTGGCCGGAAAAACCTTTTTTCCCAGGGCAAGAAATACATCTTCGTAGAGGCTGCTCGGGTAATAAATGATGTCCGCTTTGCGAAGCAGCTCTAATTCAGCTTTGCTGTAATCCTCAATGTTGGGACGCAACCCCAAGGTCCTCACCTTAGGGCTGTGTCTAAGTCTTTTTCCCAAAGCGATCTTTTTTCTAGTCATACCGCAAGGCGCATAGCGCAGAGCGCATGGGGCATGGAGCAGAGAGAAAGGAGCCAGGAGTTGTTCGTGAATTCGCCGATTGGTGAAACGGGCAAATCGTAGAAACCGTCTATCGTAGAGGTCAGAAGTCGGAGATCAGAGATCAGCTTTATACCTGACCTCTGATCTCCTACTTCTGACCTCTAGGTTTTACTTGCTGCTTGCGGTCCTCTGTCGTCTGTCCTCTGCCCTCTGTCGTCTGACTTCTGATCTCTGAAATCTAATCCTCGTCTCGCCCGTCTTCCTTCCTAATAGAGCTATTTGATGACTTGTTCCACCGGTTGGTAAGTATACCCCAGGTCATGGGCCACTGTCTCGTGAGTAACATGGTTGCGATAAACGTTGATCCCCTTGGTCAAGGCAGGATCTGAAGCCACCGCAGCCTTAAGACCATGGTTGGCTATTTTTAGGGCGTAGCTCAGTGTTACATTGGTCAGAGCAAACGTTGCGGTTCTCGGTACAGCGCCGGGCATATTGGTCACACAATAATGGATAACATTATCCACTTTAAAAACCGGCTGGTCGTGGGTGGTGGGTTGGCAGGTTTCGCTGCATCCTCCTTGATCCACGGCCACATCCACGATTACTGTTCCCGGCTTCATCTGGGAGACCATCTCGCGGCTGACCAAGTTTGGTGAACGACCACCGGGAACCAAAACTGCGCCGATAACCAGGTGAGATTCTCGCACTGAGCGTTCAATGGTGTCAGGATTGGATATGAGTGTGGTGATGGCCGAGCCGAAAATGTCATCAAGGGCCACGAGGCGAGACTGGTTTATGTCGATGATGTTGACCATGGCACCCATTCCCACGGCAATTTTTGCCGCATTGGTGCCCACTACGCCACCTCCCAAAACAGTTACAACACCCCGGTAAACACCAGGGACGCCACCCAAAAGTACTCCCCGTCCGCCTGCAGGCTTTTCAAGATGATGGGCGCCCACCTGGACGGCCATCCTCCCAGCAATCTCACTCATGGGTGTTAGTAAAGGCAGGGAACCGTCAGCCAGCTGAATGGTCTCGTAAGCAATGCCAATAATCTCCTTCTCTAAAAGGACTGCTGTCAGTTCCGGTGCAGGAGCAAGGTGCAGGTAGGTGTAAAGCATTAGGCCTGCTCTGAGGAGATCATACTCTGGTGGCAAAGGCTCTTTTACTTTCATCACCAGGTCTGCCTCCCCATAAACCTCGGCAGCAGAAGAGACAAGATGAGCACCGGCGTTTTCAAATTCCCAATCGCTGATGCCTGCTCCGTCTCCCGCTCCCCGTTCAATAAGAACGCGGTGTCCTGAACCACGTAATAACCGCACCCCTGCCGGCACAATTCCCACCCGATATTCCTCAGTCTTTATTTCTTTGGGCACGCCGATAATCATGAACAGCCTCCTTCCAGTTCATAAACCATTTATCATTTCGCAACTCGCAATTCCGATTTTATCATTTTAGGGGCTTGAGAGAGTCTAAGGCTTTCAATGCCAAATAGCTAATCCCCAATGCCAAATGATAAATGAGGAGTTATCTGGCTCTTAAGATGACCTTGTTAGACATGTGGTCGGGGTAATAAGAGAGCTTGGCCTGGCGCAGCCCAGATTCGCCTAAATCCTGCTCACGGTTTATGTAGGTAAAACCGCTCCAAGCATTTTGGCAAAATTCTTGGTTAATCACCGCGTAGCTGCCAGTGAATTCGGGATTGGCCTTCTCGAGGTGAATAACGGCCGTATCAGGATTGAGCTCTTCTCCCAAACTGAAGGCCACCACTTTGTTGTCCACCAAGATTACCCCACCCAGGCAATCGAGCGTGTCAAAATGAAGTAAGGCTTCCCGTAAGGCCACCTCTTCATTTAAAAGGGCAGGGTTTTCCACACAACTCCTAAGGCGACACCACTGTTCTTCAAGATCCAGACAGGCCTCTATCAGATCCCTCCCTAGTGGCTGGTATCGGTATGAATAACTATTTCTGAATTGGTTGATATGGTTGCGCTTGCGATGATACTTTCGACCCCTTAGGTTAATCAAAGACTCTGTGCGGTACACATAATCACTGTTAGCCGGGTCTGGAATAACCTCATAGGTGGTGGTGCCGGCATAACTTTGAGCCAAGAACTCAGGCACGCGGCGGATTTCCGGACTCTGAACATGTGCGCCAAGATAGTCGAAAAGCTGGTGAAAAGCGGGGGACAGATCCCCCTCACCTATTGGTGGTAAGCCAAAAAAGAGCTTGTCACTAGTTCGACCTACAAAAAGAAGTGTGTCTGCACTAAGGCACCATCGAAAGTGGTAATGATGCCGCCACATGAACAGATTGGTGAAAGTGAGCTCGGAAGTGACCGGTGGATTGCTGCGAAAGTACAAAGTAATCTGCTCACGGTCCTCCAGGCCTAGGGGTTTGAAATCGGGGTAAAGAGGCGCAGGCTGCATGAAGTTTCAGAAAACTAAACCCAGTATGAAGGTTTCAAGGTAACTTTTTCTTCTGAAAGAGATTGTATTCCAAGACAGCGCAGATCATCCTGGTGACTATGTCACAAGAAATACTGGGGAGTCAATGGAATAAGATTTCTGTTGACACGACTACCATAAAGTGATCTATATATAGGGTTTAAGAAAGGATGATACGGCATTAAAACTATCTACGGGGGGGATCGGTCCATGAACAAAAGCCCGTGCTTAGGCTGTGAAATGGCCAGCGAAGACAAGAACAAGTGTTTGGAAAACTGTGATAAACTCAAACAATACCAGGAGTTGATTCTCAAACAGGGGATTTACGCCAAAATATAGTGGGACTCACGCAGAAGTAATAAGAAGGCGACCTTCGGGTCGCTTTTTTTGTCTCTTAGGTGTCGGGTTTCCGGTGTTCCGCCGGAGGCGGATCAGGAAAAAGAAGATGGAGGGTAGGACCTGACACCTGTTGGAGCGAAGCGGAAATCCCGTCTGCTGCGAAGCGCCAGCGGGGAACACTGAACACTGAAACCTGAGTCTATGGTGTTTGGGATATTTAGTCACTCCAGTAATCCAACACTCCAACACTCCGACACTCCAATTCTCCAGAGCCTCTTGATTCGCTAAAAGGATATGTGCAGGGACTGATCCTGATTCCCAACCTCGAATGTCTCGGAAATGCCTTGCTCTTCTGGGCAAAAGTCCATAAAATGCGGGAATACCGGAGAAAATCGTATGCCAGAGCAAAGACGATGGACAAATTTTTTTAATTATCTAAAAGAGCACACCATCTCGCGCTGGATGTTCTACAGCCTGCTTATTGGTATTATATCCGGTCTGGGTGCTGCCTTTTTCTTTTTCTCCCTTGAATGGCTGAAATACTTTTGTCTGGATTACCTGGCGGGTTATCCAATGGAGTCCCCTGTCGGTGAGCAACTGGTCAAGAATATGCCTCATGGCACACTGAAGCTCTGGCTTCTTTTCCTGGCTCCTGCCATTGGCGGGTTGATTTCAGGCCTGCTTGTCTATACCTGGGCCCCTGAAGCTGAAGGACATGGCACCGATGCCATGATTGATGCCTTTCATAACAAAGAGGGTCGAATCCGTTCCCGGGTACCATTCGTGAAAACCATTGCATCCGTGGCCACCATGGCCACAGGTGGTAGTGCAGGCCGGGAAGGACCCATTGCCCAAATCGGCTCTGGTTTCGGTTCCTGGCTGGGACGGTCGCTGAAATTGAACACCAGGGAGCAGCGGTTGCTCCTGCTGGCTGGCTGTGCTGGTGGGTTGGGTGCAATCTTCCGAGCCCCTTTGGGCGGCGCGATTACCAGCATTGAAGTACTCTACACTGAGGACTTCGAAACGGAGGCCATCATCCCCTGCATTATGAGCTCGGTGGTGGCGTACTCGATTTTTACTTTCATTTTTGGACAGCAACCCATCTTTGCAACCCCCACGTTGAAGTTCACCGATCCGCGTGAACTGATGGGCTACGCAGCCCTCGGCTTGGTTTGTGTGCCGGTGGGCTGGCTCTACGCCAGGTCCCTGTACGGGCTCAGGGACCATTTTTTCAAACGAATACCCATCAAAACTCATTTCGTTCCGGCGATCGGTGGTCTTATGGTTGGTTGTATTGGTCTAGTCGCCCCTAAAGCATTGAGTGGTGGCTATGGGGTTATTCAGTTGGCACTGTTGGGTGAGCTTACCATTGGACTGATGGCAGTTTTGGTTTTGGCAAAGATCTTTGCCACCTCCTTTACCATCGGTTCTGGAGGGAGTGGGGGTGTGTTCGGCCCGGCCCTCTATATTGGCGCCATGCTGGGAGGGGTGGTTGGTCAACTGGGGGCTCAGTATTTTCCGGCAGTGGTTAGGGATCCGAGTACGTTCGCTCTGGTCGGCATGGCGGCATTTTTCGCTGGAGTGGCCAAGGCACCCATCGGTGCCTTGCTCATGGTCTCAGAAATGACCCAGGGGTACGGACTAGTGGTGCCTTTGATGTTAGCCTGTGCCATTCCGGTAGTACTGTCTGGTCGTTGGGGTATCTATGAAAAACAGGTCAAGAACAAATTTGCCTCACCGGCGCATGTGTCAGATCTAACAATTAATGTGCTCCAGACAATGCAAGTGCGTAACGTGTACAATCCAGATAAGCCGGTAACGATGCTACCTGTGGACATGCGTCTGAGACAGATGAAAGAGCTCATGATTCGGACCAGAGAATCCTTTTTCCCCGTTGTGGACGAAGAGATACGCTTGGTGGGAATCCTGTCGTTTCCAGAACTGCGGGCCATTCTATTTGAAGATGCCATGTCGGAACTCATTGTGGTGGGTGACATGGCTGAAAAACCCGTGTTTATTGGTCTCAACGAGACGCTTTACGAGGCCTTGATCAAGTTTATAAGTAGCGGCTATGGACAGCTCCCCATCCTTGAGGACGACCGACCTGGACGTCTTACCGGGGTACTGAGCCTGGGGGAACTGATGGAGGCCTATCATCAAGAAATGGTGAGACTGGAGCAGGGATAGGGAAGATTCAGCTGGCAGGCGGCAACTGGCGGCGAGCAGCCAGTAAAACTTAGAGGGCAGATATCAGAGGTCTGAGGTCAGGTATAAAGCTGATCTCTGATCTCCGACTTCTGACCTCTACGATAGACGGTTTCCACGATTTGCCCGTTTGACCAATCGACGAATTGACGAATAACTCCTGGCTTCTATCTAACTAATTTAAGGGAGCACAAGGGGAGGGGTTCATACAGATGAACGAGACACGAAAATTAACTGAGATCGAAAAAAGAATAATCCACGAGTTGCAGCAGGATCTGCCGGTCGCAAGCCGACCTTTTGCTGAAGTGGCGGCAAAAGTAGGAATCAGCGAAAGTGAACTACTGGAAAAGGTGCACGAATTCATTGCCAACGGAACTATTCGGCGTTTCGGCGCCACTTTGAGGCATCAACGCTCAGGATTTGAAGCCAATGCCATGGTGGTGTGGGAGGTGGCACCCGAGAGGACTGAGGAAGTAGGTGCCCTCTTCGCTTCATTCAGAGAGGTCAGCCACTGTTATCAGCGGCCGGCGCTCCCAAATTGGCCATACCGCATATTCACCATGATCCACGGATCATCCCGAGAAGTTTGCCAAGAAATTGCGAAGAGGATGGCAGATGCAGCAGGGATCCAAAACTACGAACTGCTTTTTACCGGAGAAGAATTGAAGAAGACCACCATGGCGTATTTTGGTGAAGACTAGCGTCCGTTGTCAAGGAAGGCATAGAGCATGGGGCATGGAGCATGGGAATAAAGCGAGAAAAGCGGGAAAGGCGAGAATAATGACGGCCACGTCAGTGGCCAAGTGACCATGAATGACAGCGAAGTTTATTGATCCCATAGAAGGGCAAGCATGATGAGGAGGAATGAATGGCTCAAGCTAGTAGTGAAAAGTTGTATCGCCAGGCAGAGCAAGTAATCCCTGGTGGGGTAAATAGCCCGGTCCGTTCGTGCCGGGCAGTGGGTACCCATCCTTTGTTTATTGCCAGGGGGCTGGGTTCGAAGATTTTCGATGTAGATGGCAACAGCTACATCGATTATGTGGGTTCCTGGGGTCCGCTGATTCTGGGCCATGCCCATCCCGAGGTGGTGGAGGCTGTTAAAACCGCAGCTGAACTGGGAACCAGCTTTGGTATTCCCACTACGCTAGAAGTTGAGTTGGCCCAAATGATTACGGAGATAGTTCCCTCTATGGAAATGATCCGAATGGTCAATTCCGGCACTGAGGCCACCATGAGCGCCATCCGGCTGGCCCGAGGTTACACGGGCAGGAGCAAGATTATCAAGTTCGATGGCTGCTACCACGGTCATGCGGATACGCTCCTGGTAAAAGCGGGCTCTGGAGCGGCAACCCTTGGCATTCCTGGTAGTGCGGGAGTACCAGCTGATTTCGTCAAGCATACTTTGTCGCTGAGATTCAATGATCTGGATCAGGTAGTGACGGTTATGCAGGAACAAGGAAAAGACGTGGCTGCCATCATACTCGAGCCGGTGGCAGGAAATATGGGCGTCGTGCCGCCCAAACCAGGGTTTCTCGAAGGTCTCAGGCACTGGTGTAACGAGACCGGAGCCTTGCTGATTTTCGATGAGGTAATGACAGGCTTCCGTGTGGCTCTGGGGGGAGCGCAGGAACGCTTTGGTGTACAGCCAGATCTCACCTGCCTGGGCAAAGTGATCGGCGGTGGGTTGCCCGTAGGAGCGTACGGGGGAAGCCGTGACATTATGAGCAAAGTTGCCCCCCTGGGAGAGGTTTATCAAGCAGGGACCTTATCAGGCAATCCTTTGGCAGTTACTGCTGGTTTGACAACCTTGAGGCTATTGAGCAAACCTGGAGTTTACGACAAGCTCGAAGATCGCTCCAACTATCTCTTTAGTGAGATGAGTCGGCTGGCGGCGAAGCATAAAGTGGTATCCACCATGAATAGAGTAGGGTCAATGGGGTGTCTCTTTTTCACCCAACAAATAGTAGTTGATTTCGACTCCGCTCAGACTTCCGACACCCAAAAATTTGCCCATATGTTTTGCGCCATGCTAGAAAGGGGCGTGTACCTGGCTCCATCTCAATTCGAGGCGGCTTTCGTCAGTCTGGCCCACGATCAGGAAGACGTGGATAAAACCCTGGCAGCAGCGGACCAGGTTTTTAAAGAAATGTAATCCAGCAGGCAATAAACACTCACGTGTCATTATACTTCGCGCATGCGCGCTCCGTTGTCATTGGGGCTGCGCCCGTCATTCGGCCTTACGGCCGTCATTAAGTTTTTTCAACGCGATAACGATAAGCAAGAATGAATGACAGCATAGCGTAGTGACCCAATGACTATAAATGACGCCGAAGGCATGTTGACAGCGAAGTGTAATGGCCTAATGACATGCTACTTCGCGAACGCAATTCTTTTCACAAAAAAACATTGACTTTCCCCAGGTGCTGTGGTAGGGAAGTACGTGAAGTTTTACACGAACTATGTTGCTGCCGTAAAGCAGTTTAATTCGTGGGCAGGGGCCAGACTGGGAAGAGAGGGGTGGCCTTCATGAAAGAAGACACCAGGAAGGCTCTCAAACTGGTCGGGCTCGCCAGCACCCTGGGACTCACCATAGTCATTGCCACCTTCATCGGACTGGCGTTGGGACTCTGGTTAGACAGGGTGTTTAACACCAGCCCGTGGCTTACCGTAATACTTCTCATAGCTGGTATTATTGCAGGATTTCGTAATTTTTACCGTTTTATGTCCAAACGCGCCAAGGAGTGAGGGTCATCTCTGGCCCAACCACTATGCCTTTAGAAGATGAGGCCCTGATTAAGAAGGTTGAACTATTCAACTGGATCCTGTTAGCGCTTCTCACCAGTAGTGGTTTCGTTTTCTTTTCCCGAGATTTTGGCTTTGGGGTCCTGGTTGGAGGGGTATTGGCAATCGCCAATTTCTATTTGATGAAACGCAGTTTGTTCAGGGCGCTAGATCCACAAAGAAAAGGAAAAACAAGGTTTTTCTATCTGCTCAAGTATTTCCTGCGTCTTGCAGCTCTAGGAGTGATTATAGCCTGGTTACTGATCAAGGGGTGGGTAAGTCCCTTTGGCATGCTGTTGGGCTTATCTATCATAGTTATTGGCATTGCGCTGGCAGGTATTCACGAGGCGCGAAAATTCTTTATCAAGGGGGTAGTCTAGGCCATGGAACACCCGATAATCTTTCTGAATCTCCTTTTTGCAAAACTTGGTCTGCCTATTGTCCACGATTTCGGTGAAGCCCACACATTTCTGCAGAAGATACTCCTCCCCTATGTGACCTACACCTGGGTGATCATTGTCGGCTTGGTGATCCTGGTCAAACTTACGGTTCGCAAAATCGAGTTGATCCCTAAGGGGGGTCAGAATGTCTTCGAGGTTGTGATCAGCGGCATCGAGGAGTTCATGGTTAGCGTTACCGGGGAGGAGGGCCGTTACCTGTTCCCTTTGATAGGCACGCTGGCTTTTTACATTCTCATCAGTAACTACATGGGAATGGTCCCGGGCTTCTTCGGTCCCACTGCCAACGTCAACACCACCCTGGCATGTGCCATAATAACGGTTTTCTACACCCACGTAATCGGGGTCAAATTCCATGGACCTGGATACATAAAACATTTTATGGGGCCAATTTGGTGGCTGTCACCCCTTATCTTCGTTGTGGAGGTAATTGGCCACCTTGCCCGCATTCTCAGCCTGTCCATCCGACTCTTCGGCAACATCTTCGGCGAGGAGTTGGTCTTAGCCATTCTCATGTTTTTGGCGGGTCTTTACCTCGCTCCTTTACCGGTGATGTTTTTGGGTCTGTTTACCGGCGGCGTGCAGGCCTTTATTTTCTGCCTGCTCGCCATGATGTATTTCGCCGGCGCTATTGAGCATGCCCACTAACATGCCGCCTTTGAGCGTGCGCAAGGACAGGGGGAAAGCAAAAAGGTTGGGAAGAAGGTCGTAGTTAGGAAGAAGGCCATATTAATAATTACAAACAAGGAGGGCTTCTTGCATGAAAAGGAAAGTTCTGTTTCTGACACTGGTACTAGTTCTGGGTTTCGCCGCCTTGGCTTTTGCGGCAGAGGCGACAGAAGCTGAAAAAGTTGTGGGTCTCAGGTTCTTCCTGTACTCTGCTGTGGCAGCAGGTTTCTCCATTGCCATCTCTTCTATCGGCTGTGGTATTGCTCAAGGAATCTCCATCAAGAGCTCAGTGGAAGGCGTTGCCCGCAATCCCGAGGCCTCAGGTAAAATCACGGTGACCATGATGATCGGTCTGGCGATGATTGAGTCCCTTTGTATTTATTGCTTGGTTATCTGCCTGATCCTGATCTACGCAAACCCGGTGTCCAAGCTCATCCAGGGTTTTGTGGGGCTAGTTGCTCATTAGCAGCTAAACTGCGGATAAACGACCGGGGGATTGATCACAAAGTTGGTCAGTCCCCCGATCACCCCCTGAATCTAGATCGGCGTGCTGCCGATGTTAAAATAGGACCGTGAGGTTATGAAGTTCGCTAAGATTCCAATGGCCACGATAAACCGGCTGTCTATCTATTTGAGAAACTTGGACGAATTGATGGCCAATGACATCGAGGTGATCTCTTCAGAACGATTGGCCAAGCAGTGTGGGGTGAATCCAGCCCAAATTCGTAAGGACCTGGCGTATTTTGGCGAATTTGGGGTAAGGGGGGTTGGCTATAGAGTCCAGGACCTCTACTCCCAAATCAAAGAGATACTAGGTCTCAATCGTCCGTGGAACATGGCACTTTTCGGAGTAGGTAATCTGGGTTCAGCTCTTATCCGCCATGCCAACTTTCTCAAGCATGGATATCGCTTCGTGGCTGCTTTTGATTTAGATTCCGAAAAGATCGGCAAGCGGCTGCCCAACGGCCTTGTTGTCGAACACGTTGACCGCTTCGAGGAGTTGGTGAAGGAGCTCAATGTTGAAATGGGCATCATCGCCGTGCCACCTTCGTCTGCCCAGAGTGTGGCAAACCAGCTCATCCTTGCTGGGATCAATGGCATTTTGAATTTCTCCCCAGTTCAGATCCAGGTACCTGACTGCTGTCGGGTGGAAAACGTAGATTTCTCAATCAAGCTGGACAATCTCGCCTACCATATTTCATCAACCAGCATCTAGCCGGCGCGCCGACTGCCAGGTGACCAAAGCGTGCGTTGGGTGCGCGCAGGGTTTGGTCTGCGCCCCGCGATTATGAAGTCATTTGGCTCCGCCGTCATCAGGCCTTTCGGCGGTCACTCATGTTCATTCAGTGTTTCACGACAATAAATGACAGCGAAGCGCAGTGACAGCGTAGCCTAATGACCACTAGCCTAGGACCTGTTTTAAATACCTTCCCGTATAGGATTGGTGTATTTGTGCTATCTCCTCCGGCGTCCCAGTGCCCACAATTCTTCCACCATCTGTCCCCCCTTCAGGTCCAAGATCAATGACGAAGTCGGAGGTTTTTATAACATCCAGATGGTGTTCTATGACCACGACTGTGTTTCCCATTTCCACCAGGTGATTTAAAACATAGAGAAGCTTTTTGATATCGTCGAAATGCAGACCTGTGGTGGGTTCGTCCAGCAAATACAGAGTTCTGCCGCGACTACGCTTGCTGAGTTCCCGGGACAGCTTTATCCTCTGGGCTTCACCGCCAGATAATGTTGTGGCCCCTTGGCCGAGTTTAAGATAACCGAGCCCGACCGCCTCCAAGGTAGAAAGCTTATCTTTGATGGCAGGAATGTTGGCAAAAAATCTGAGGGCCTCGATAATAGTCATATCCAGGATTTGCCAGATGTTTTTCCCCTTGTAAATTATCTCAAGGGTATCTCGGTTAAAACGAAGGCCATTACACTGATCACAGGTAACATAGACATCTGGTAAGAAATGCATTTCCACCTTGAGAATTCCTTGACCACCACAGGCTTCACAGCGGCCGCCCTTGACATTGAAACTGAAGCGGCCGGCCCTGTATCCCCGTGCTCGAGCCTCGGGTACCTGTGCCAGGAGGTTGCGGATGTGGTTGAAAACACCGGTGTAGGTGGCCGGGTTAGACCTGGGAGTGCGGCCGATTGCGCCCTGATCAATGTGAACAACCTTATCTATTTTTTCGAGACCGAGAATTCGTGCATGAGCGCCAGGATATTGTCGAGCCCGGTGCAGAGATTGTGCGGCGGCACGGTAAAGGGTGTCCAGAATTAAGCTGCTCTTCCCTGATCCGGAGACACCAGTAACACAGGTGAATAGACCGACGGGAAAAGATGCGGTTATGTTCTGGAGATTGTTGGCGCTGGCCCCTTCGATGGTAATAAAACCCCGTTGTGGTGTGCGCCGCCTAAAGGGCACTGGTATGGACAACCTGCCGGAGAGGTATTGTCCCGTAAGGGAGTTGGGATGTTCACCGATATGTTCAGGCTTACCACTAAAAACGAGATTGCCGCCGTTATCACCAGCGCCCGGTCCAACATCAATGACATGGTCCGCCGCCATTATGGTTTCGGTATCGTGTTCTACAACCAATACTGTATTGCCCTGATCCCTCAGGGCTTTGAGAGTTTTCAGTAACCGGTTGTTGTCCCGCTGGTGAAGTCCGATGCTCGGTTCATCAAGAATATAAAGTACACCTACTAGTTGGGAGCCGATCTGGGTGGCAAGACGAAGGCGTTGGGCCTCTCCGCCTGAAAGCGTGGTGGAAGGGCGATGGATACTTAAATAAGAAAGGCCCACCTGGGTGAGGAATCTCAGACGCTGCCGGACTTCATTGAGCAAACGATTGGCCACAGGAGCCTGCTGAGGTGAAAAGCGCAGCTTATTGATCCATTCATCCAGGTCGGTAATGTCCAGGCTGCTAACCTGATAGATATTGCGATCCTCGATAGTTACTGCCATGGATTCCTGCCGCAACCGGGAACCCTTACAGCTGGAACACACTTCTTCCCCTTCAATGGTGACGCCCAGGCCTGAACAATCAGGGCAAGCACCAAGGGCGCTGTTAAAGCTAAAGAGTTGAGGAGATGGTTCAATCATTTTCAGATTACAGGAATGGCAGATAGGCCGGTCGGTGAAATCCCACTCGGCCCCATCCAGAATGGCCAATCTGGCTCTGCCTTCACTGGTCCTAAGTGCTAGCTCCATAGAGTCGGTCATACGCCTGACGGCGTCAGGTCTTACCAGGAGACGGTCTACAACTACTTCGATGTTGGTGCTTAAATCGAGGTCGCGCTCAAAGGGGTCGTCAAGATTGTGGACAATGCCATGTATCCGTACGCGAACGAATCCCTCCCTGCGTAATTGGCTGAAGAGCTGCTTTGGTTTATTTCTACGGCGCCACACCAGTGGGGAAAGTATGAGAATTCTCGTGTTTTCTGGCAAGGTAAGGATCCTGTCCACCATCTGCTGAATAGTCATAGCCTGGATCTTCTCGCCACAGCCCATACAGTGAGGCTGACCTACCCTGGCAAATAGTACCCTTAAATAGTCATAGATTTCTGTAATGGTTCCAACGGTAGAGCGGGGATTTTTACTCGCGGTCTTTTGCTCGATGGCAATGGCTGGACTCAAACCCTCGATCGAGTCCACTTCGGGGCGGTCCATTTTCTCCAAAAATTGCCGGGCATATGAGGAAAGTGATTCCACATATCGCCTCTGTCCCTCAGCATACAAGGTGTCAAAGGCCAAGGAAGACTTGCCTGAGCCGCTGATTCCGGTGATTACCACCAGGCTATTGCGGGGTATATCGACGTCGATGTTTTTGAGATTGTGCTGTTTCGCACCGCGAACCACGATATTTTCCATTTGGTGTTTCTCATTGCGCATCGCGAAATCTCTCTGTTCTAAGCCTCAGCCGGAGAATCTCGCTGGGATGCCAGAGCCGCATGCGTGGCCCCCAAGTACCCGTGCCGCGACAGACAATGACCGTCATACCGTCGACTTCATACCGCCCCTCGAGCAGCGGGTAAACGCGTTTAAGCAGATAGTCGAAGGGCCAAATCTGTCCGCCGTGGGTGTGGCCAGAAAGCATCAAACCCACACCGGCTCTCGCCGCTCTGTCAGCCTGCCATGGCGTGTGGGAGAGAAGGATGGTTGCACCTGGAGGTCGATCTGCCAGTGCCTTCGAAATGGGATCACCACCCTGACCAGAGCGGCGAAGGGCTGTGAGATCATCTACGCCTGCCATAACCAGGCCGGGTTGGACTTCGGCCCAGGAGTTCCTCAGTATCCTAAAGCCTGCCTCTTCAATCAGAAACGTGCTTCCATGGTGACGGTGGTGCAACTCATGGTTGCCGGGGACAACCCAGACACCTAAAGGTGCAGAAAGGAGACGCAAGGCTCTAAGCAGTCTGCCTTGTGGCTTGCCGTGCCCTTCGAAGAGATCTCCCAGAAGAACCACCAGGTCTGGCTGCTGCGCCTGGACCTGAGCTACACGAGCTTCCAGCCACCGCTCGCCGAGGAGCGTGCCAAGGTGTAAGTCTGACATGGCTACGAGCACCGTGCCATCCAGTTCATGGGCAAGACCGGACAAAGATACCTCATAGTTTTCGACAACCGGCGGCCGCAACCCCTGGACAAGAGCGACCACCGAAAGCGTCGCACCGGCAAGCAACGCTATGGATCGCAACCGAACCGCTCGCCTGGGTACGAGAAAACCGAACCCCGTGACGAAGTCCATGGCAAGAAGTGGCACGAAGAGGAGGAATACCACGGCCATCCAATTCATGCCGACGAACTCCAGAGGCTTAGTCAGGGGGCCTGTGTAGTGGTGACCGTAGACGCGGCCCAAGAAAAAGACTGACCAGAGAAGCAGGCCTGCTCCGATGAGGAACCTTGTGGAAAGGTATCGTTTTACCACAGGCACCGAGGCAACACGCCAAAAGACGTAAATATGCATCAAGGTGATGACGGAAATAAGAACGAATCCGAACACTGACCCTCCACCGTGCCACACCCGGGTCTGGATAATCCGCATATCCCGTATGTGTCGCCTAGCGACTGGAACAATAACAAACGGTACTAGGTGAAAGCAATATAATCAGGATGTCAATGTACCACAAAATACTTTCTTAATGCTGCGATGAGTACACTCTGAGGAAAGAGACGGAAAGAGGGGTTTACCTATCAGGCAGAGTGGAAATCAAGGTTTGGACTGGAGGCACCAGTATATAGAATCCAGGAGCCAGAATCCAGAAGTTATTGGTCAATTAGTCGATTACTCAAATCGTTACTTCGTGGTTGAAAGCATTCATAACCATATGACTATTTGACACATTGACGATTTGACTTGCTGTCGTCTGTCGTCTGTCCTCTGTCCTCTGTTGTCTACTGTGCCTTGAACCATGGGCCATGAGCCTTGAACCCCTAACACTGTACAAAGCTTTCGGTGCCTAATGCCTAGTGTTTAGTGCTTAGTTACCCTGAGCGGTTGTGTTTCTTTCGCCCCTGCCCAGAAAGGTGTACACCCAAGCCAAAAAGGCAATTCCCGCAACTGCTGAAAGGATTGATCCCGACAAGATTCCCAGCTTGGCGTAGTTGAGCAGCTCAGGGGAGGTGAAGGAGAGTCCGGAGACGAATAGGGACATAGTAAAACCTATGCCGCCTAACATGCCGGCACCAATTATGTGCGACCACCTTACTTCAGCGGGTAGCACGGCGATACCTGTCTTGACGGCCAAAAAAGAAAAAAGGACTATGCCTATAGGTTTTCCGATCAATAGACCGAGGGCAATCCCTAGAGGCAGAGGCTGATGGATGATGCTAGCCAAGTCGATACCCTCGAGGGACAGACCTGCATTGACAAAGGCGAAGAGGGGAAGCAGGCCGAAGGCTATCCATGGATGCAAGGAGTGTTCGAGGCGTTGCAAAGGGGTTTCTACTTCGTGGCAGGCCACTTCCAGAGCACGCACCGCATTGAGGTGGCCACGATCGAGCAGTATGGAGTAGCCGCAGCTCTGCTCCTCACATTGGAATTCATCCATGATTTCTTTCACCCTCTTGACGAATCTATCGGTGTCATACTTCCCCCGTGCCGGAATAAACATGGCAACCACGAACCCTGCCACAGTTGGATGAACTCCGGAGTTTAGGACAGCGAGCCACATACCAAGGCCCAGCAGTGCGTAGAGGACAGCCCACCGGATCCACAGGAGGTTAGCAACGACGAGTCCAGCTACGAAAAATATGCAGATTATGAGATAACTCCAGACGATTTCTTTAGTGTAAAAGACCGCGATGACAACCACAGCACCCAGGTCATCGGCGATAGCGAAGGCAGAAAGGAAAACCCTCAAGCCCACAGGGAGTTTGCGGCCAAATACCGCGATGGCCCCCAGGGCAAAGGCTATATCTGTTGCCATGGGTATCCCCCAGCCACCGGCGGTTGGGGTGCCACGATTCAGAGCAAAATAAATGGCCCCGGGAACAAGCATGCCGCCCAATGCACCGATAACAGGGAGAAGG
>JAJDNB010000103.1 GCA_022340905.1 Deltaproteobacteria bacterium
GAGACCCTAAAAAACAACGGTTTCGCTCAAGGGGGCTCGTTGAACAATGCCATCGTCTTAGATGATTTTCGTGTTCTCAACTCGGACGGTCTTCGTTACAGAGACGAATTTGTCCGCCACAAAATACTCGACCTCATCGGCGACCTTCACCTGCTGGGGATGCCTATTATTGGACACTTCGTCATCAACAAATCTGGACACACCCTCAATCACATTTTTCTTAAAGAGCTGCGCAAGATGAAAAAATGTTGGAAAACGGCCAAATTTCTTAATGAGCACGCCCGCGAGGACCGAAAGATCTTGGTACCGACTTTTGACTTTCCTCAACCCGCCCCAGTGTGAACCCCTCTCCTCCCAAGGCTCTTGCAATTTAGCCCTCTTTCAGTTAACATCCCAAGGTAATTAATTGAAACCCTTGTGATTGTTAAAATAAATTTGGAGTCTCTCTGCAAACCTCCCGTGGTGGCTCGACCTGATCCCTCAAGACAGAGAAGTATGTGGGCAAGACAGAAAAGTCGAGACAGCATTTCGGGACTGGGACAATCCTCTTGGGCCAACTCAAACCTCTTTTTATGCGGGCACTGAACCATCTCATCATGTCCACATTTCGGCGCCATACCCATACCCATTGGTTTTTGCTCTTACTTTGCTGCTGCCTCCTGTGGTCGTCCCCACCCCCCCTGCAGGCAGCCGAGGCCACCCTATCGGATATTATCGTCACCAATACCCAAGAAGATCTTTTGGTTTTTTTTGATATCCAGGGCTGCTTTACCAGAGAGATGGAGGAGGCGATTCTCAACGGTATTCCCACGACATTCACTATCATTATCAGGCTTTACAAAACCCGCACCTTTTGGTTTGACGGCTCCATTTCTTCCCTGCGCTTGGAACACACCATAAAGTATGACAGCCTGAAAAACGAATTTCGGGTAACTCGTTCGGAAGACAGTGACAATGAACTTGTATTGAAAGAGTTCGCAAAGGCCAAAAAGGCCATGGCGGAAATTAGGAACATAGAGGTCGTACCACTCAAAGAGCTGCAAAAGAAAGGGCAATATCAGCTCCGGGTGAAGGCAGAATTGGAGAAGGTTCGTCTGCCCCTTTATCTGCACTACGTCCTTTTTTTCGTAACCTTATGGGACTTTGAAACGGATTGGTACACGGTCGACTTCACATACTGAGGAAAGATTTTATCCATGGCCGGGAAAATAGTGGCAGCAACAAAGAGCAATGACACCCGCAAAGCAATCTGACCGCACCGCAGAACAGAGGCGGAGGAGACGAGAGAGAATTATTATCATCGTTACCCTTCCCCTCATAGTTCTTCTCACCTATCTGGAGAGCCACTTCCTTCAGGTTGGAAGCAAGCTTCCCATGGGCAGTAATATAGTCATTTTCGCCCTCATGAACATCAATGTGATCCTGTTGCTCTTCCTTCTCTACTTTATTGCCCGCAACGTGGTAAAACTCATATTTGAGCGAAAGCAGAACATTTTTGGACATCGCTTGCGCACAAAGCTTGTGATCACCTTTATTGCCCTTTCCCTGATACCAACCATTGTTCTCTTCGGATTGGCCACCCAGTTTATCTCTACCAGTATGGAATACTGGTACAATATCCAAGTGGAGCAGTCGCTCAAAAAATCGCTGCAAGTGGCTCAATCTCTCTATCAGAAAGCCATAGACTCCGGCTTTATCGTTAATGCCCAGTTGAGTGAGCTTATCTCACGACACGACATGTTCAACAAAGACAAGAGCAAGCAATTAAGCGAACTTGCGCGGGAAGCCCGTCGTGCCCATGATCTTCATTATATTGCCGTTTACTCTCCCAGTATGCAGCTTTTGGCGAGTGACAGCAAAGATAAGTCTTCCGAAACTATTCTCAACCAACCATTGGGCAAAGTAATACGTCAGGCTATTAAAGACCGTCAAGCCTTGAATCATATCAGCTCAACATCTGCTGGTGACCTGGTCTGGACCGTGAGTCCCATTCTCGCTTCTGAAGACCCCAAGGAGATAACGGGTATTCTGGTCATCGGACGCTTACTCCCCAAAGATCTCCTCACTGACATGGCTGAAATCACTACCGGATTTGAGAATTATCAACAGATGAAGATGTTGAAACAGCCGGTTAAGGTTAGCAACCTCATCACCCTTTCCATTGTGACGCTATTGATTCTTCTCTTCGCCTCCTGGTTTGGCTTCTACCTCGCCAAGAATATTACCGTACCCATTCAAGAGTTGGCTGAGGGCACCAGGCGTATCGCCGATGGGGACCTGAATGTCCACGTTGACCAGGATTCGGATGACGAGATCGGTACCCTGGTCAATTCTTTTAACCGGATGACCCTGGACCTCCAAACCAGCAAGGCAGCCCTAGAAAAGACTAACATGGAATTAAAGCTCACCAGCGAGGAAATAGAGAGAAGGCGCAGGTATATGGAAATAGTCCTGCGCAACGTAGCCGCAGGCGTGGCTTCGGTGGATGCGGAGGGTCACATCCGAACCATAAATAAATCTTTGGAGTCCATGTTCAGTCTGAGAGCCGAGGACGTACTGAACCACCACTATTCTGAGGTGCTTCAAGCAAACCACATGGAGATCGCCAGTAAATTCATTGAAATGCATCAAATAACCAAGCAACGCACCTTGCAACGACAAGTGAGGTCTTTGGTGGGCAATCGGTTAATGACCCTACTGGTAACGGTCTCTATTTTGCAGGATGAGGAAGGACAATATCTGGGCATAGTGGTGGTTTTTGACGATCTCACTGAATTGGAAAAGGCACAGAGAATGGCTGCCTGGCGTGAAGTGGCAAGACGAATCGCTCATGAGATAAAAAACCCCTTGACCCCCATCCAGCTTTCAGCTCAAAGGTTGCGGCGAAAGTACCTCCAACGCTTTGCCGATGACGGCAAGGTGTTTGAGGAATGTACTCGCACCATCATCAATCAAGTGGAAGAACTAAAACATCTGGTCAACGAGTTCTCCAACTTCGCCCGGATGCCTGCCGCCAATCCCTCGCCCAATGACCTGGCTGAGATCGTCCAAGAAACCCTATCTCTTTTTAGGGAAAGCCATCCGGCATCCACTTTCACTTTCGAACAGCAAAACCCTCTTCCCATGCTGAACCTGGACCGGGAGCAGATGAAACGGGTGATGATTAATTTGCTGGACAACGCCGTTGCCGCCGTGGATGGGAACGGTGAAATAAGCGTGAATCTCTCTTTCGATGAAATTCTCAAGATCGTCCGCCTCGAGGTCTCCGACAACGGGCCCGGTATTCCAGCTGAGGACAAAATAGGCATGTTTGAACCATATTTTTCAACCAAAGACAAGGGAACCGGGCTTGGCCTGGCCATAGTCAGCAATATCGTCGCGGACCACCAAGGTTTCATTCGAGTGCGGGACAACCAACCGCAGGGAACCACTATTGTTATCGAGCTGCCGGGGGGAAGCCGCACCTCTGCCGAGTCCCTCACTGAACTAACTTAAATGCTTGATTCTAGATTCTCGATTCTGGATACTTGATGCTGGATGAATCTATGAGTTCTGTAGCAAAGATTTTTCCCAGGATCCAGCTATCTAGTATCGAGTATCTAGCATCCAGTATCTAGCATCGGGCTATTTGAACATGAGCAGAACCATAATGATAGTAGATGATGAGCCGAGCATCCGCACCTCTTTGCAGGGTGTACTGGAAGACGAGGGTTTCAAGGTCATCTGCGCTAGCGATGGTCATGAGGCCTTAAAAACTATGGAAGATGAAATGCCTGACTTGGTTCTTTTGGATATCTGGATGCCGGGAATCGATGGGATTGAGGTTCTCAAACGGATGCGTGAACTCCACCCTGCGCTTCAGGTGATTATGATCTCCGGCCATGGAACCATTGAAACAGCGGTAAATGCCACCAAACTGGGGGCTTTCGATTTTATTGAAAAACCCCTTTCTTTGGAGAGAACCCTAGTTACCATTCAGAATGCGCTTAATTTTCGTCGACTCCGCGACGAAAATATCATCCTTCGTCAAAAGGCGAGAGGAAAGTACAAAATAACCGGAGAAAGTGCCGCTGTAACGCACCTTCGAGAAACGATTGAGCGCGTGGCCCCCACTCAGGCAACGGTGCTGATTGCCGGTGAGAACGGAACCGGCAAAGAACTGGTGGCTCGAGCCATCCATCAGCTCAGTCCCAGAAACAGCCGTCCTCTGGTGGAGGTGAACTGCGCTGCCATTCCTGAAGACTTGATCGAAAGCGAGCTGTTTGGCCACGAAAGAGGCGCATTCACCGGAGCTAATGAGCGGCGCCGTGGACGCTTTGACCTTGCAAATAACGGCACCCTATTCCTAGATGAAATTGGCGATATGAGCCCGAAAACTCAGGCTAAAATTTTGCGGATTCTCGAGGAACAGCGTTTCGAGAGAGTGGGAGGCAGCAAAACTATCCAAGTTGATGTCCGCATCATTGCAGCTACCAACAAGGACCTAAAACGGGAGATCGACGAAGGTTGGTTCCGGGAGGATCTCTATTATCGATTGAACGTCATTCCCGTGTTCGTCCCGCCGTTAAGAGAAAGAAGAGAAGACATCCCTCTGCTGGTGGAAGATTTCGTAGCAGAGTTCGCTCAGGATGGCAGGTCGACGAGAAAGACTTTTTCCGAAGAAGTGGTGTCGGTGCTACAGAATTACTCCTGGCCCGGGAATGTGAGAGAACTCAAGAATTTCGTTGAACGCTTGGCGATATTAGTCCCTGAGGAGGTCATTGAGCTCCGCCACATGCCTACCTCTTTCCACCAGAGTCCAGACGAAGTCTGCCCGAGTAGCGCTATCGACCAAGCCAACTTCAAACAAGCCAAGATTCAGTTCGAAAAGGACTTCTTACGCAAGAAGTTGGAGGAACACGACTGGAACATTTCAAAAACAGCGCATTCCATTGGTATCGAAAGGAGTCATCTGCACCGCAAGCTTAAAGCCTACGGCGTTTCATCAGAGAAACCCCAACCTCCGAGCACCAAATCTTAAGGTGTCAGGTTTCAGGCCAAATCCCACACCTCCCATCCAATCGGTAACCGGTCTTGCCTCCCTTTTGCTTAAACAACAGGCGATTATATATTGCTGCATTAGATAGCCCCTATGTATAATAATAAAGTGGAGGTTATTATTCTTTTCTTTGCCTCTCCGGCAGTAATGGTTACCTTGATAACATTTGCCTTCCACCCGAGAATGAATATGAATAACGACAATGGTTCAATGAGAGATGAAAGATGGAGACATAACAAGGAGGCGGTTACATGAGCAGAAGATTTCTTTTTGGCGTTGATGATTCCGAAAACACCCTGCAGGCTCTCAAGAATTTTGCCGAACTTTTCCTGGAAAGCGATGTTGTTCTACACCTCTTTCACGCCGTGCCCGAGAGTTCCCTCTTATATCCCGGGGAACTTTCTACTCTAAGTGGGGAGGCCTCTGAATGGGAAAAGGTGCAGGAAAAGCAAGCTCAACGAGTTTTAGACAAGGCTCTCGGACTGCTGGTGGAAATGGGCTACAAGCGATCCCGCCTTGAATCTCAGTCCATTCTCAATAGCGTGGATACGGCGCAAAATATTTTAGATGCCAGCGAAAGCAACCAATTTGCCGCTATCGTCCTTGCCAGAAAGAGTCGCTCTGCTGTAAAGCGATTCCTCCTGGGAAGCACCACCACAAAAATCTGCCAGTATTCAGATGCTCACCCCGTCTGGGTAATCGGCACTCCTCGACTAAAACCGCCCAACATCTTGGCCGCTCTGGACGACTCCGATTACGCTGAACGCATCTTTACCCATCTGGCTCACTACCTTGCCTCATTCCCCGGGGCGCGGATAACATTGTTCCATGTGATACCAGCAAAGCCACCAGAGTTCTGGGACCACGGACATATTCTGAACCAGGAGGAACAGACCAAGCGTGACGCCATGGTGGCAGCCTGGCGATCAGACCATGAGAAACGAATAGAAGGATTTTTTGCCAGTGCCAGAAATGTTTTCGTCAGTGCCGGAATGAATGAAGAACAAGTTAACAACCTGATGCCAACCCGCATGCGGGGGATCGCCCGTGACATCATCGCTGAGGCCGGCCGGGGTCACTACAATATCTTAGCTTTTGGTCGAAGAGGTCTCTCTGCCATCAGCGATTTTAACCTGGGGAGCAGGGCTGCCAAGATGCTACAAAACGCCCGTGACTGCTCGCTCATCGTGGTGAATTAACATGTCTGTTTCTTAATACTCGCATAGCGCACAGAGCAGAGCGCAGAGCCAAAAAACGGTAATCCAAGATGCTATGCGCTTGGCGCCCTGCCCTTTGCGGCAAATAAAAAAGGGCGAGAAGGACCTCACCCCATATCTGTGCACAGTTTTAGCGGTAGGCGATTACTCCTCCCCTTCTCTCTCTTCTTTCTCCTGCTCCACTTCCTTTGGCAGCCCCGCACAAGCTCCAGCCGGACACACCTTTTGGTCAACGTGTTTCTCGAACTCAGAGTAGAAATGTTTGAGGATGGCAACCACAGGGCCGCTGGTCGTCCTGGCAAAGTCGCAGTAGGGAGCATCCTGCATGGCCTTGCAAACCAGATCAAGCCTTTGGAGGTCTTCTGGTTCACCACCTCCTTCGATGATGCGCTCCAAAATTTCTCGAAGCTCCACCGACCCAACCCGGCAGGGCACGCACTTACCGCAGGAAACACCCTCCTCGAATTGGAGAAAGTATTGGGCAACCTTAACCATGCAGAAGCTATCGTCAATTGTGGCAATAAACCCTGATCGGTCGTATAAAATTTTGCCGGAGGTGGATTTCAAAGGATCAACGTGCAGGAGATCATAGAGGATGTGACCGTGGGCCAAGGTCCCTTTTACCACTTCTTTGGCCCGCTCTCTGTCAACCTGCTCATAGAAAAAGCCTCTTTGAGGAAAACCTACCAGCACACCGTAAGGACACTCTCCGTTGCAGCCAACCTTCATAGCACCAACGGTCACTCCCAGATCGCTGGCGGCGATCTCTTTTTCCAACACCCTACGAACCTCTTCACAGTCACACTTACACCTGTCAGAGGGCGCGCAGACTGTTATGCAGGTTCGCTGTTCATTGGCTTGGCAAAAGTTTGGGACTTGAGATTCCATTATACTTAGCTCTATTTCATTGTAGACATTCTAGGCATTTTATGTACGTTAGCTCACTTCTAGAGCAGCATTCTGGCGGCTGCTCTAGCCACTTCAAGCAAATAAGTGGGAAAAACTCCAAACACCACCATCACTGCCACCAGTGAAGCGGTAAGTACCTTTGTGGGCACGGATACGGCAAGCTGGGGCTGTGCCACATCAGGCTCCAATAGATATGCTGCCTTCACCACCATAATGTAATAGTAGAGAGAAATGGTGGCATTGATCATTGCGATGATCACCAAGGTGATGTAGCCCTTCTCCATAGCTGCAGTGAATACCAGGAACTTGCCGGTAAAGCCTATGGTAGGCGGAATGCCTGCCAATCCGAAAACAGCCAGCATCAGGGCCATGGCCAGTATGGGCGAGCGACGATGCAGCCCTGCCAGTTGAGCAATCTTTAGATCACTGCCGTCCTGGGCAACTTTTACCACCACCAGGAAACAGCAGAGATTCATCACCAGATAGGCCAGGGCATAGAATATGGCACTAGCGTAGCCAGTTGGGCTCATACTGAGAATTCCGATGAGTACGTAGCCTGCATGGGAAATACTGGAATAGGCCAAAAGGCGCTTCATGTCCTTTTGGACAATGGCAACTAGATTCCCCAGGGTCATAGAAGCGATGGAAAGGGTTACTAACACATCCACCAGATATTGACTGTTGCCACCAACAAGAGACACCATTCTGATGATAATGGCCACTGCCGCGACTTTAGAGGCACTGGCAATGTAGGCGGTGACTTGGTTGGCAGCTCCTTGGTAAACGTCAGGGGCCCAAAAGTGGAAGGGAAACACGGCCAACTTGAAAAAGAAGCCACAGAGGGTAAGAAGCAAACCCAGGATTGCAGCCGGAGTGCCGATGACGTTGGGGAGGACATGTATAATGTCCACCACATAGGTAGTATGGGTTACTCCAAAGAGGAAGGAGAGGCCAAAGAGCATTACAGCTGAGGAGGTAGCTCCCACCATGAGATATTTGATGCCAGCCTCAACATCGATGCCATATCCCCTGCGCAAGGGCACCAGAATGTACAGTGAATAGCTGGATAGCTCCAATGCGACATAGATGGTCAGCAACTCGACACTGCTCACCAGCATCATCATCGCCAGGGTACAGGTGGTGAGGAAGAGATAGAACTCGGGATGGTGTCGCTCCTCTATACCATTAAGCTCCGTACAGAGGCAGACGACCAAGAAAAATCCCATAGCCAGCATGACCTTGAAAACTTGGGAAAAAAGGTCGACCCGATAGGCCTCGAAAAACAAGCTCCCCTCCAATTTTACCGAGGCCAGGGCCACAACCACCCCAATAGAAGCCAAGAGAAGGGCTACGAAGTAGTCACGCCTGGGATTGGGACGGGCAACCATTGCCAGACCAAAAAAGACTACACCCATCAACAAGCAGTAAAGCTCAGGAATGAATAGCATCCACAATTTCATCACGGCAATCCGTTAATAAAGGGAATTGAAGCGACCTGTATCACATCGATCATCACTGAAGGAAAGAGACCGAAAAAGACAATTACCGCAACCAGAATCATCCTGGGAATACCCAAGCCGAATGAGACATCGGGCAGGTGATCGAATTCGTCTCTTTTTTCACCGTAAAAGGTTCGCTGCACCACCCGCAACATGAACAGGGCACTTACCACCAGAGCACAGATGGCCAGAGCACCCCGAATCGGGTACGTCTTAAAGGCAGAGATAAAGACCAGCAGCTCCGCCCAGAAGCTGGCAAGACAGGGAACGCCGATTCCAGCCAAGGCGGCCACGATGAAATAGCCCGAGGCAACGGGCATGGTTTTGCTCATACCGCCCAGCTCCGGAATCATCTTGGTATGGGTCTTATCGTAAATGTAGCCTACTGAGGAGAAGAAGAGTGCGGTCATGACTCCGTGGGCGAACATCTGGAACACTGCACCGTTCATACCCTCCACGGTGACCGTGGCCAATCCCAAGCCCACGATACCCATGTGGGATACACTAGAGTAACCAATGACATATTTAAGGTCCGTCTGGGCCAAACCCACGAAAGCACCATAGACGATGCCACAGGTGGCCAGAACCGCCATGAGCTGGGCCCAGTATTGCCAGCCCTCAGGGCAGAGGAATATGGCTACCCGCAAAACACCAAAGGCCCCTAACTTCATTAGCACCCCGGCGTGAATCATGCTCACTGCCGTGGGCGCCGCCACGTGTCCCACGGGAGACCAGGTGTGGAAGGGCCACACACCCGCCAGGATGCCGAAACCGAGATAGAGTAAAATAAAGGCAAATTTCTGCTGGAATGGGGTAAAAGTGCCCGGTTGCATGAGAGTGACTAAGTTAAAGGTGTTGAGACCTGAATTCACAAAGAGATAGAGGATCCCGGGCAGAATAAGAGCGCTTCCCGCCAACAGGTACAGGGTAAGCTTCATGGCGCCGTACTCTTTGCGGGTGCTGCCCCAGATGGCAATGAGCGGATACATGGGAAAAAGGGAGACATCATACCAGACAAAGATGAAAAAGAGATCCATGCTCATAAAAACGCCGAAGACTCCGGCTACCAGCAGGAAGGTGAAAGCAAAAAATTCCTTAACCCGGGTTTCCAGCTCCCACATGGTAAGCACGCCGGTAAAGAGTACAATCCCTGTCAGCATCAACATGGGAAGGCTGAAGCCGTCAACCGCATTGTGATAATTGATACCCAGCGACTTGACCCAGAGAACTTTCTCGACAAACTGGAAACCTCCCTTAGTCTTGTCATAGGCGAAAAAGAGGTAAATAGAGAGCACCATGGCGATCCCGGAGAAAACCAGGCTAACCCACTTGATGAGCATCTTACGCTCATCTGGAATAAAAAGGATCACCAGGAGGCCCACCACACAACTCAGGAGGATGGCGCTAAGAAAGGGAAAATTGGCAAACTCCATACTCATGTGCCCTTCACGTTAAAAAAAGAAGTAGAGTGCCACCAGGGCCAGCACGGCAAACATCACCATTAGATTGTACTGGAGCATTCCCGACTGCAGAAAGGAAAGCGCCCAGCCAGTGCCAACTGTGGCCCTGCACATACCGTCGATGCCGCCGTCGATCACCCGGCGGTCGTTTCTGGTAAACAGACTAGAGACAGTGCCGTAAATAAAATAATCGAGAAAGAGTCGATAGAAACGATCAATGTACCAGCGGTTGGCAAAGAGTGCACTGATGGGCTCTACCTTTTCGACAAAACCCACCTGAGGGGCCCCTTTGCGGCCAAACTCGAGCCAGGCCAGCCCCACACCCGAAAGGGCCAATCCCACTGCTACGTAAAGTAACCAGGCGTGGTGACCACCGTGGGCCTCACCACCTCCGTGATGGCCAACCAAGAAATTCTCCAGAGGAGTGTGAAAGAAACCAAGCACCAGGGTGATAGTGGCAAGGATGATCAAAGGCCAGGCCATCACCCAGTAGATACCAGCATGATGATGGCCAGCTTCATGGCCATGGCCATGACCGCCATGCTCCGCCTGATGGACTGCCTCTACTTTCTTTGGGAAGAGAATGGAAAAAATCAAGCGGAAAGAGTAATAGGCGGTTAGAAAGGCACCCAGCAGCCCTGCCCACAACCAGACGGGGTTGTGCTGTTCTGCCAGTGCGCCCATGATCGCCTCTTTGCTGAAAAAGCCGGAAAGGGGCGGCAGGCCGGACAAGGCTGCTGCAGCCAGGGTCATGCATATTATTGGCACCTTGAGACCCCGCCCTCCGTATTTACCTATTTCGAAAAAGTCGTTGGTTTCATACTCGTGGATGAAAACCCCTGAGCAGAGAAAGAGGAGGGCCTTGAACCCGGCATGGGTGGTCAGGTGAAAAATTCCGGCGAAGTAACTGCCCGCAGCCAGTCCCATGACCATAAAACCAAGCTGGCTGATTGTGGAATAGGCCCAGACCTGCTTGATGTCCCTGGTTACCATGGCCATGGTTGAGGCCAGCAGCATAGTAATGGTGCCTATGGTCAGAAAAGTGGTCATGGCCACAGCTGAATTGCTGAAAAAGGGAAAAATCCGGCCGAACATGTAAACCCCTGCCGCCACCATAGTGGCCGAGTGCAACAAGGCACTCACCGGAGTGGGACCCTCCATGGCGTCTGGCAGCCAGGTAAGCAAGGGAAACTGGGCGCTCTTTCCAACAACGCCACCGAAGATCAATATGGCGGAAAGGGTTATCAGGGCTGGCGACATGCGCGCAGTAACATCAACGGAGTTCATATCCTGTATATTCAGATTGCCGAAGTGCAACAACACCACCAGCAGTCCAAGGAAAAAGGCAATATCCCCGAAGCGGGTCATGACAAATGCCTTTTTCCCAGCTTCTGAGGCGCTAAACTTTTCATAGTAAAAGCCGATGAGCAGATAAGAAGCCAGTCCAACCAACTCCCAGAAAATGTAAAACTGCAGCATGTTGGGCGCTATGCTCATGGTCATCATGGCCCAGGCGAAAAGGGACTGGAAGGCATAGTAACGGGCAAACCCCGGATCTCCTGCCATGTAGCCCAGAGAGTAAACCTGAACCAAAAATGAGATAACCGCAACAATAGTGAGCATCAAAAGACTGAGTTGATCCAGCAGAAATCCGAAGGGAATGTGGATATCCCCCGAGATCATCCACTTGCCGGTGTACTGTATGGGTTCTTCCAAGTGCCAATGGCTGCCGAGAAGGAAAATGGCACAAATGAGGGAGACACTCACTGCTCCAATGGAAAGAACGGCAGACAGCCTTGGATACGGCCGGGTGAAGACCATAATCAAAGCAAAGGTGAAAAAAGGCAGCAGAGCTGCCACGGCGGCAGCCAACAGAGTGGGATTATGGAAAAAGGAAGAGGTCATGGTTAGCCTCGTAGTTCTTGGGCCCGCTCAATATTGATGGAGCGGAGTCTGCGGAACAAAGCCACTATGATACTGAGGGCAATGGCTGCCTCGGCAGCTGCAATGCCCATGATGAAGAGAGTATATATCTGGCCGACAATCGGATCAGGTGCAAGGAATTTGTTGAATGCCATGAAATTTATGCTGGCAGCATTGAGCATGAGTTCGATGGCGATAAGCATGCCGATGAGGGAACGGCGCTGGAAGACACCGAAAATCCCGAGGCTGAACAGCAAAGCCGCTATAAAAAGATAGGTATAGAGACTGCTCACGACGGCCTCCTTCGAGCATAACCGGAAATTACAATGGCGCCGAGGATTGCCACCAGCAGCACCAGAGAGATTGCTTCAAAAACCAGATCGTAGCGGGTAAGTAAATAATGGCCCAGGGTAGTCACCGACCAATCACTGCTGCGGCTCGCAGCCGGCTGCCAGGAAGTACGGCTTATAATCCCAGCCAACATAACAAAAACCGCCACGCCTACTCCCGCAGCTATCCCCACCTTGGGCAAACGCCTCTTGGGCATGCTCAGGTGAAGCGGCCTAGACAGCATGATGGCGAAGATAATAGAGATACAGATTGCCCCCACGTAAATGAGCAGCTGCATGAGGGCAATAAAAGGGCTCCCCAAGTAAACAAAGAGACCGGCCACCCCGGTGAGACTTACAATGAGTCCTAGGATATTGTAGAGAATATTTCGGGGAAATACCGCTATAAGGGCTCCTGCAAACGTGAGTGCAACCACGACAACGAAGCCTGCCTGGGCCAGAAGATGTGGTTGAATAAGGCTTTGAACTGAGTTCATGCCGACTCCTCCAGCCTCTGAATGAGGTCCACGACTCCATCCCAACGGCTATAATGGGCTAAATCGTATTCGTCCGAAAATTTCAGAGTCTGAGTGGGGCAGTTGGCCACACAAAGCCCACAGAGACTGCAATGAGAAAAATCGATAAAATAGATGCTGGCTCGTTTTTCGCTGTGGGTATGAGCCTTTTCGCCCTGAACCTTAATCACGTTGGTAGGGCAGAATCGCATGCACGTACCACAGGCAACGCAGTTGTGAGTGCCGGTTTCCGGGAAGCTCTTAAACTCAATATGCCCGCGGTAAGCGGCGCTCATATGCAGGGATTTCCGTGGGTATTGCACCGTAACCACGGGCCGATAGATACGCCGAATAGTCACTCCCATCCCTGCGATCAGGCTCCAGCCACCCACCAGAATGTCTGTAATCATACCCATGAAAGATTATGCTCCAGTCATTTGTCTAGTAGTAAGGCAACACGGTAAATATTGTTTCGCCGGTTTAGCCAGGTAGGCCGGTTAACCCTGTTTCTCCGGTTTAGCCGGCAATGTGTTCTTTTCTTTTGGTCCATACCGGCCAAACTAGTCGACAGGGCCAATTCAGCAAACCGACGTAACCGACAAAACGGGCATAACCGGCTAAACCAACTACCGTATGAGTTTAATAATCCCAGCATAGACGACCAGATGGAGCAGTGCCGCCGGGATCATGATCTTCCAGCAAAAGTTCATGAGCTGATCGAAGCGCAGCCGCGGGAAAGTCCAACGCACCCAGATTACCACAAAGATCAACACGTAGGTCTTGACCAAAAACCAAATCAGGCCCGGCACGGGCAGAAATCCGAGAAATGGGAAAGGCTTCCAGCCACCAAAGAACAGAGTGGTTGCCACGGTCGCCACAATGAGCATATTGGAATATTCAGCCAAGAAGAACAAGGCGAAACGCATGCCTCCATACTCCGTGTGAAAACCGGCCACCAGTTCTGATTCCGCCTCGGGGATGTCGAAAGGCGCCCGGTTGGTCTCAGCTGTGGCGCAAATAAGATAGATTAACGCCGCAACCGGCATCCAAAAAACATTCCACACAGTAGACTGTGATTCCACGATTTTAGACATTTGCAGACTGTTAGACCAGAGGAGTACGCTAAGGACCGTAAGCAGCAAAGGAATTTCATAGGCAATATTTTGGGCCACAGACCGCACGGCACCAAGCAAAGAATACTTGTTATTGGAAGACCATCCACCCATAAGAATCGCAAGGACGTTAAAGGTGGAAAAGGCAAAAATTACCAGCAGCCCGACGTTTAAATCCCGGATCTGCAAGTTTTTACTGAAGGGAATGACCACAAAACTTACCAGCACGGGCAGAAATACAGCCACGGGTGCCAACATGAAGAGTTTCTTATCTACATGGCGCGGGGTGATGAGTTCCTTACTTACTAGCTTGACACCGTCAACAATGGTCTGAAGAATACCAAAAGGCCCAACCTCTTTCGGTCCTATTCGAAGTTGAATGTGAGCAGCGACCTTTCTTTCCAGCCAAACCAGAAACAGAGCGTTGACCTGCACCAGAGCCAGAACACCCACCAACCCCACAATAATCACGGCCAAATCGGGACCGAGAAAGTTTACCAGTGTTTGCCAGGCGGCCATACTTTTCTCCGCTAACGATCTACCTCAGGGACAACGATGTCTATGCTGCCCAGGATGGAGATGGTGTCTGCTACCAGGGTTCCGGGAAGGACATCAGTAAGGACTTGCAGGTTACCGTAGGACGGAACTCGGGCTTTGAGTCGGTATGGATAAGAGGTTCCGTCGCTCACTATGTAGTAGCCCAGGGCACCCCGGGCAGACTCAACTGCGAAATAATAGTCCCCTTTGGGGGGTCTCACCTTGTGGGGCACCGCTGCCCTAAAAGGCCCCTCTGGCAACTTGTCCAGAGCCTGTTCGATAATGCGAAGGGACTGCTCCATCTCCTGTAGCCTGACCATATAGCGGTCAAGGGCATCCCCAGTAGTGCCGGTGGGAACATCGAAGTCAAACTCGGAATAAACCGAATAGGGCTCTGCCTTTCGGATGTCGTAGGCTACCCCTGCCGCTCTCAGGATAGGTCCGGTGCAGCCAAAGCGCAGGGCCAATTCGCGGTTGATCACCCCCACATCCTTGGCCCGATGAATGAAAATCACGTTCTTGGTGACCAGGTTATGATAATCGTTCCAGCGGCTCCGCAAACGGTCGATAAATTTCCGTGTGGTCTCGATGAACTCTTCATCCACATCCCTGGCCACGCCGCCGATACGACAGTAGCTGTAGGTCAGACGGGAACCGCTGACGCGGTCCAAAATATCCAGGATGTTCTCACGATCATCAAAACAGTAGAGGAAGGGAGTGAAGCCACCCAAATCCATTACGTAGGTGCCGAACCAGAGGAGGTGACTCGAGATGCGGTTCAGCTCAGCACAGATAACTCTGATGTATTCCGCCCTCAGTGGCACCTCGATTCCCGCCATTTTCTCCAGCGCCGCAACATAGCCGTGGTTGTAAATCAGGCCTGCGAGATAATCCATGCGGGAAGAGTTGGGGAGAAATTGCTCGTAGAGGTGGCTTTCCGCCATCTTCTCATGGCCGCGGTGGCCGTAGCCGATGACAGGGTCAGCCTCAATAATGTACTCGCCATCAAGTTTGAGGAAGAGCCTTAAGACCCCGTGAGTGCTGGGATGTTGGGGTCCCATATTGAGATAAAAGGTCTGCTCGGTTATGGGCTCAAGGAACTCATTTGCCATAGATCTCTTCCATGCTTCTAAAGGCGTGAACTTTGCCGTAGTCTTTCAAGAGTGGATGGAAGTCAGCATCCTCGGGCAGCAAAATGCGGCGCAGATCCGGGTGATTGTCGAAGCGAATGCCATACAGATCGAAGACTTCCCGCTCGTACCAGAGAGCCGCATCATAAATGGAGCTGATGGTGGGAACCGATTCATTTCGCACCAGTTGCACCCTTACCAGTGTTCTGATCACACTGGAAAAGGAGTTGAACTGATAGAGTATTTGGACCCCCTCGGTGAAGTCCGCCGCGGTGATGGACTCCAGGAAGCAATCTGCCTCCCGGGCTGCCTGGGCCAAAGCTACCACTTCCCCGGTCTTGGCTTCGATCTCCAGGGAAAAGCCGTCTTTCTCGTGGTCCCGTGACCAAATGTTCACCGGATCAACGACCTTTGACAGTTCTTCTCTTAAATCTTCTAAGGACATTACGCTTTTCGCCTTTGGTTATTAAGTCTTCTAAGGCCAGGAAGCCTTGAATCAACCCTTCCGGTCGAGGTGGACAGCCGGGCACGTAAATGTCCACCGGAACAATAAGGTCCGCGCCCGGCACTATGGCGTACTGACCATCGTATTCGAAAGGACCGCCTGAAATGGCGCAGTTACCCATGGCTATACACCATTTCGGCGCGGGCATCTGCTCCCAGAGGGTAACTATAGTTGGGGCCATCTTTTTGGAAATGGTCCCCGCTACGATCATCAGGTCCGACTGCCGGGGTGAGGGACGAAACACCCCTGCTCCGAAACGATCCAGGTCGAAGCGACTGGCTCCGGCTGCCATCATTTCGATGGCACAGCAGGCTAGGCCGAAGGTCATAGGCCAAAGGGAATTTGCCCTACACAGGTTGAGTATCCCCTCAACAACTGCAAATTGCACCCGAGGGCCTGGAGCTAGCTCCTTCTCTGCCAAGTGAAAACTCCTTTACGCCAGGCGTAGATGATGGCCAAGGACAGAATACCAATAAAGATGACAATCTCAATGAAATCCCGGATGACAAATCCCTTGTCATAGGCCAAGGCCACGGGAAAGAGGTAGAGAACGTCCACGTCGAAGGCAAGAAAGATCAGGGCATAAATGTAATAAGCGACACTGAACTGGATCCAAGCACTACCAATGGCCTCCATGCCGCTCTCGTACGTCTCAGCCCGCTTGACCCCGACGCTTCTGCCACCGATCAACCACGAGATAATGATCGGCGTTATGGCGAAGATAACACCTACCAGCAAAAAGGCTCCCACGTAGAGGAAGTCGTGTAAAACCTGAGCTGTCATGCTTTACTCTCGTTCGTCTTAGGCCACCCGCGCGGGGAACAGCCTCAAGCGTTACCCTTATTGTTCATTGAACGGCATGCGTGGCGGGATTCGGTTAGTTGGTGCTATTTGGCACAAACGACGTGATTTGTAACAGAAATCCCTAAGAGCGTCAAGGACAAAAGATAAATTTTCTGAGGTGGTGGGCGATTTGCTCTATTTCCTTTGATCATGTCAATTCAGGAGCCCACAGAGGCCATAGAAATAGTGGAAGATTAGAATGTTGGGATAATGCAGTAATCGCTGGATAGAGCTATATTTTCTCCAAACAATCCCAAATCCCCATTCACTAAAATTTAGTCAATTAGTCAAATAGACACGAAATTGCCCGTTTACGGTTCACCTCTTAAGGTTTTTAACTATTTGACCTTTTGACGAATCGCCTGATTGACCCAAGCTTTTCCCAAATCCGCAATCCACAATCCGCAATCCGCAATCCGAAATCGAAGGAGTTTCTCCTTGTACAACAGCGCGAAAAAGGTTATACTCCGTCGCCGGAGAAAGGGATATAATTCACAATGTAAGTGAAAGAGAATTCCTCCTCCACGGGCCAGTTTTTGCTTGACTGTAAACCCGACCTGCCTATAATGGCCAACGTTCTCAGCCCGATCATGTCAGTGGACAAGGAGCATTAAGATGGCAGCTCATTCAGCTGATCAAAGGACTAAATCCGATGATCCTTTCAGGATGTATGCCTCTCCAGTAGGCGCCAGTTTTTTGAAAAAGGCGAATAAAATCTTTGAAGACTTTCCTGTCTCCAAATACATACTTTTCTCTTTCATATTTGCCGTTGAAATTGCCGTTGTCTTCGTCTTCGCCATTCATCTTATCCGTTAGAGCCTGATGTGAAAGGTGTAATCCCGGCGGGTGCGGGATTGATACATGTTTCCATACAGTAAGTCCCATAATTCGCGAAGTTAATGACTGGTTGAAAATTGTGTGTTATATAATCAGATTTGTTTTCCCCTCCTGTGGCCAACCTGGCCAGCACAAACCGGACAGAAATAACAAAGAAACGTTAGTGGTAGAGGCTCGCCACAGGTGCAAAGCTTGCCTTTTGACCCGAACCACTTGAAAGAGGGATTTCATGAAGGAGAAAATCCGACTAACCATCAACGGACAGGAGTTTGAGGCCGAAGCGGGCAACACCATTTTGCAGGTGGCCAGGCAAAACGACATCCATATTCCAACACTTTGCTTCAATGAAGTTCTGAGGCCCATCGAAAGTTGTCGACTCTGCGTCGTCAGAGTGGAGGGTGAGGAACACCTTCAGGCTTCCTGCAGCACGGAAATTCAAGAAGGTATGGTGGTTACTACCGATTCCGATGAGATTCAGCAAATCCGCAAGCTCATGCTGGAACTCCTGCTCAAGGAACACTACGGTGACTGTGTGGCCCCCTGTCAACTCACCTGTCCCGCCGGCATCGATATCCAGGGCTACATTGCCCTCATCGCACAAGGGCAGTACATAGAGGCCTTAAAGCTTATTCGAGAGCGTCTCCCCATGCCCCTGACCATTGGTAGGGTTTGCCCTCACTTCTGCGAATATAAATGCAATCGTAACCTAGTGGAAGAGCCCATCAATATCAACCATCTAAAGCGGTTTGTAGCCGACTATGAGATGCACTCAGGGAAACGTAACCCGCCGAATCTGGCAGAACTCTCGGGCCGCAAAGTGGCCATTATAGGCGGTGGACCTGCAGGCCTCTCGGCAGCCTACTATCTCCGCAGCTTGGGCCACGCCAGCACCATCTTTGACGCCATGCCCGCCCTTGGCGGCATGCTTCGCTACGGCATTCCCGAATATCGTTTACCTAAAAAAATCCTCGACTGGGAAATTGCCGGAATACTCGAGCTGGGCAATATCGAGGTCAAGTTGGGAGTTAAATGGGGAGAAGACTTCACCATTGGATCACTCAGGCAAGAGGGATACGACGCCTTTCTCCTTGCCATCGGCGCATGGGATACCCGAAAACTGGGCATCGTGGGTGAGGACCTCCAGGGTGTTTGGTCGGGCGTGGACTTTCTGGTTGATCTTGCACTGGGCAAGCCGATTGCCATAGGCCAGAACATTGCCATAATCGGCGGTGGCAACGTTGCCATCGACGCAGCCCGCAACAGCGTGCGCATGGGCGCTGAGACTGTAACCATAATTTACCGACGCTCTCGTGATGAAATGCCCGCCAGTCCCGAAGAAATCCATGGTGCTGAGGAAGAGGGAGTCCAATTCCATTTTCTGGCCGCTCCGGTTCGACTCTTTGGTGCTAATGGTAAGGTCGACAAGCTGGAATACGTCAAGATGGAGCTCGGCGAGCCGGACGCCAGTGGCAGACGTCGCCCCGTGCCCATGGAAGGCTCGGAGACCCTGATTCCGGTGGACATGGTGATTGCGGCCATCGGACAATTTCCTAATCTTTCGCCGGTGGACTCCGACAAAGGAGTTGAAGGAATTCCTACCACTCGCTGGAATACCTTCGGCGCTGATCCTGACAGCCTGCACACCGGTTTAGAAGGTGTGTTCACTGGAGGCGATGTCTATCGCGGCCCTGAGACCGTGGTTGGAGCCTTGGCTGACGGCCGCAAGGCGGCAATGGCCATACATCTCTATTTGCGCGAAAGACAAGTCTATGGCCCACCCAAACCCTTTAATATCCTGAAGGGTGATCTTGATACTATCGAGAAGGAACAGTTCACCTCTAGGGCCGCCTCAGCTCCTCGCGAGCTCATGCCTGAACTGGAGCCGAGTGAGCGGGTCAAAAGTTATGAGCAAATCGAGTTGGGTCTTCCCGAGGAGGGCGCGCGCAGGGAGGCGGAGCGCTGTCTCTCTTGCGGCTGCCTGGATGCCTTTGACTGCAGACTCCGGAGACTTTCCTTCGATTTCGGTCTGAAAACTACTACCAGGGTCCAGCCACAAATATCCTTCCAAGAGGTATCCCGTCGCGACGTTCATCAATTCATCGCTTTGGATCCCAATAAGTGCATACGCTGCAAGCAGTGCCACGAGGCCTGTACTTTCTTCCAGTGTTCAGATGCCATCGATTTCGATGACACTCCCAGTCTAAATTCCAAGTGCGTTTTTTGTGGTCTTTGTGTTGATCTGTGCCCCACCGGAGCGCTAGAAGAGCGCATCAGCGGCAAACCCGGCCCATTCCATTACGTGCAAAAGGAAACTGTTTGTCCTCACTGCGGCTGTGGCTGTAATCTGGTGTTCAATGTTAAGGGAAACAAGCTGTTTACCGTGACCACTCGCGGTACCGCCCCACCCAGTTATGGCTACACGTGCCGCCAGGGTCGCTTTGATAGCTTTGAGTATCTCTCTGAGGGCAAAAGGCTCCAGACCCCGATGCTGAAGAAAAACGGAAAATTAGTTGAGGCCAGCTGGGATGAAGCCTTGGAGCGAGTGGCCTCAGAGTTTAAACGGCTAAAGGATGAGGACGGTCCCGGTGCACTGGCTGCCATAGGATCCTCCCGAGCAACGAATGAAGCCAACTACCTCCTTCAAAAAATTTTTCGCAACCAGTGGGAATGTAACAATTTGGATTACCCTGAAGGCCAGTCTCATAGAAAAACCCTGGCAGCCCTCTCCAAAGCTCTGGGCGCGTCAGCCATGACCAACGCGCTCAGCGAAATTGAGAAGGCTGAGGTTATCTTGGCCCTG
Organism: Deltaproteobacteria bacterium; assembly: GCA_022340905.1. Lineage (GTDB taxonomy): Bacteria > Desulfobacterota > Syntrophobacteria > BM002 > BM002 > BM002. The sequence continues at coordinate 20,655 of JAJDNB010000103.1, forward strand.
GGCAATTCAATCGAAGAAAACAACCCCATAGTGGCCACTGCCATGCGAAGGGCCAGTCGTACCTGTGGTCGCCGACTCATAACCTTAAGCTCCTCACAAGTGGCTCTGGGAAAGTTTGCCGAAACTTCCCGCGTTTTTCCCAAAGAAAGCATGGTTGATTTTCTTCAAAGCCTAGTCAAGATCATGCTTGAACTCAAGCTTTACGACAAAGACTTCGTGGCTGCCCATACCAAAGGAATAGAGGACCTTGAAAAATCTTTGGCATCCTTCGATTATCTGGATACCTTGGCGAAACTGGACATGCGGCCGAGCACTTTCGAAGAGCTGGGGCGCACCCTTGCAAATGCTTCCTCTCTTGCCTTAGTCTACTCGGAAGAGGTGGCCTCCCATGCCAAGGGAGCCAAAATGGTGGAGGCAATAGCCAACCTAGCCATGCTCACGGCTCGTGTTGGTCAGCATCACAGCGGCATCTATCCTCTGTACCGCCACATTAACGCCCAGGGTGCCATGGACATGGGCATGACGCCATCTTATTATCCAGGCCATGTCAGCGTCTCGGACCTAGCTGACAGCCAAAATTTCAGCAAGGTTTGGGACGGTCATTTGCCAGCCACTGCTGGATTGGCATATAGGGAGATAATCCAAGCGGCGCAGCAGAAGAAAATTAAGGGACTCTATCTTTTGGGAGAAAACCCCATGGCCACTCAACCTGAGAGAGAGAAAGTTCAAGAGGCTCTCAAACAGGTTGAATTCCTGGTGGTGCAAGACATGTTGTTTACCCAGTGCGGGGAACTGGCCGATGTGATCCTACCCTCCACCGCTTCTACAGAACAGGAGGGGACTTTTACCAACACCGAGCGGAGAATTCAAAAATTCTCGCCAGTGTTGGCTGGTCCAGGCAGCGCCCTTCCAGATTGGCGGATTCTGGCAGACCTCTTGGCGAAACTGAATTCCTCAACCACTTACAAGAACAGTGAATCGGTGTACCAGGAAATAATGTCAGTAGTTCCTTTCTACCAAGGTCTCACCTACGAACTTTTGGAGGGAGGCGGCTTGCAGTGGCCCTACCACCAGGAAAAATCAAATGGCATGCTCACATTGGAGGCACTGAAAAGGCCACTAGAGTTTGTCGTCGGCGACTGATATCTTTCTGTGCATAAATTTTGCATATTTCTGTTGAAAGTTGTTACATATTCGGATATAAGTAGTTTGAATTAATAAAGTAAAGTGAGAAACCAATGAAGAGAATTCGGCAATGGGATATGCTTCTTAGCCTAGAGCTACTGCTCCTTTTGTGCCTTTGCGGGGCGCCCATTGCCTTTGACGGTCGCTGACCACCTGCTCGTCGAAAGTAACAAAGGCCATGGGTGAATCACCCATGGCCTTTTTCATTTTAGATTGCAGATTGCGGATTTGGGATTTTTTTTGAAAGGCCGGAACAGATAAACCAAAAGACAAACTCTGCAATCCGAAATCCAAAATCCGAAAGGAGGTGGTGGACATGGGGCTGGCTCTTGCGTCTGATGAGACGGCTAACGAATCGGACCTTTCTTATACCCCTTATATCTTTGGAGGTAATCATGGCAACACGGAAGATAAAGATCTTCGACACTACTTTGAGAGATGGCGAGCAGGTGCCCGGTGCCAAACTCAATGCCAAGCAAAAACTGGAAATCGCTCTCCAGTTGGAAAAGCTTGGGGTAGACGTAATCGAAGCGGGTTTTCCCTGCTCATCACCTGGAGATGCTCAGGCGGTCAAGAATGTGGCCCAAAAAGTTAAGAAGTCTAGCATCGCTGGCCTCGCCAGAGCCGTTCAGCAGGATATAGACATCTGCTGGGAATCTGTACGCCAGGCTGAGAGTCCGCGGATACACGTATTCCTGGGTTCCTCGGACATTCATGTCCAGAAGAAACTCCGCATGGACCGGGAAAAGGCTATGAACCTGGCGGTGGAATCTGTCAAATATGCCAAAGGCTTTTGCTCCAATGTAGAGTATTCCACCGAAGATGCCTCTCGCACTGACTTTGAATATCTCTGCCGAGTGATCGAAGCAGCCATTAAAGCTGGCGCCACCACCATAAACGTCCCCGACACTGTGGGCTATGCCATTCCTGATGAATTTGGCAATCTCATCTTTAAACTGCGGGAGCGGGTGCCTGCCTTGGACAAAGTCACCTTGAGTGTTCATTGCCACAATGACCTCGGCTTGGCCGTGGCCAACTCTTTAGCTGCCGTCCGCAATGGGGCCCAACAGGTGGAGTGCACCATCAACGGCATCGGTGAGCGGGCCGGTAATGCTTCCCTGGAAGAGATAGTAATGGCCCTGCGTACCAGGCCCACGGTCTTCCAAGCTCATACTGAGATAAATACCAAAGAGATTTATCGAACGAGCAGAATGGTAAGCAGGCTGATGAACATCCCGGTTCAACCCAACAAGGCCATTGTAGGATCCAATGCCTTTGCTCATTCATCCGGCATCCACCAGGACGGCATTCTCAAAGATCGAAGCACCTATGAGATCATGAAACCGGAGGATGTGGGCATCAAAGAACATACCATGGTTCTTACTGCTCGCTCCGGACGGGCAGCAGTGCGGCACAAATTAAAGGAACTCGGTTTTGATTTGGAAAAAGAGACCTTTGAAAG
>JAJDNB010000114.1 GCA_022340905.1 Deltaproteobacteria bacterium
GGTAAGGACGAAGAGAAGATGGGGCAGATCGGCGCTGCTACCAATGAACTCATTATGGAGGACTGTCGGGTGCCCCGAAAAAACCTCTTGGGTGAAGTGGGCAATGGTTATCGGCTAGCGGTTTCAGAATTGGCTGGAGGGCGGATTGGCATTGGCTCTGTGGCTTTAGGCATAGGGTTGGCGGCGATGGATTATGCCAAGGAGTACGCCAAAGAACGAGAACAATTTGGACAACCCATTGCGAGATACCAAGCGATTCAATGGATGTTGGCCGATCGCTATACTGAATTGGAAGCGGCACGACTTCTCTTGCTGCAGGCAGCTCATTTAAAAGACCTAGGCAGGACTTTTAGGAAAGCGGCTTCCATGGCCAAACTTTTTGCTAGCGAAGCAGCTAATAGGGCGTGTTATGATGGAATGCAAATTCTCGGAGGATACGGCTATTCTCGCGAATACCCCTTGGAGCGCATGGCCAGAGATGCGAGAGTATGTACCATCTACGAAGGCACCAGTGAGATTCAGCGACTAATAATTGCTCGAGAATTGCTGCTTGAACTATAGCCCGGATGTTTCATGAATCACCTGCTGCGACCACGGATATGGCCGTCCTTCCTGGCGTCCTCGGATGTTGGCTCCTGCGCCGTACCGTTCAGGTACGCCTCGGAACCAACACCCTGCGGTTGTCAGGTTGCACGTCCATCTTCATGGTCTCGCGACGGGAATTCATGAAATATCCGGGCTAGAAGGATAGGCGTGTGACGGCACGGATGCTTGGCGAAGAGCGAACTGCATTTTTGCAGCGTGATTTTTATCAGGGCTTCATCAAAACCTGTGGCTTCAAACTGGAAACATTGGAGCCAGGATTGGCCAAATCCAGTTTGGAGGTTACCAAGGCTCACAGCCAACAGGATGATTTCGTCCACGCTGGGGTCATGGCCACAATGGCTGACCATACGGCAGGATATGCTGCCTTTTCAGTAGTTTCCGAGGATTCTAGGATCCTCACCTTAGAGTTCAAGATAAATTTCCTCCGGCCTGCGGTAGGTGAGCGTCTAATCTGTAGGGCTAAGGTAGTAAAGGAGGGCAAAAATATTCTTGTAGCTGATTCCGAGGTATACAGCCAAAGAGATGGAGTAGAAAAACTAGCTGCCAAGGCTCTGGTTACGCTTATGGCTGTGCCGGTCGAGGCGCTACGTGCTGAGGAGACAGCAGAGGGATAATTTCGAATTTCGAATTGCGAATTTCGGATTTGAAAAAACAATATTAGAATTGTACTTTCCTCCGATCTGTGACTTCTGTCTTTTGTCCTCTGTCGTCAACCCTCTGACCTCTAATCCTTGTCCCACCGTTTCTCTGTCTCCCCGTAGTCCTGCTGCCCGCTGCAACCTGTCAGTTGCCAGCTGTATTTCCCTATGCTCTATGCTCTATGCTCCCTGCTTCTTGATAATGGTAAAATAAACTCCCTCTGCCTTGGTCAGTTGCTCCTCCACTCGACCATGATTATGATCAATGACCTTGAGCATTTTCTCCACATGCTCAGGATCACAGATAAACCTGAGTCTGTCCCCAGCGCGGATTATCCTTAGAAGTAAACTTACCTCCAGATAACCCTTTCAACAGTCGCCTCGGTAGTCTGCTGGGTCTTTCATGATTCAGCATCCTGGAGCCCCCCGTGATTCACCATAGACCCTTTGCTGAACAACGGGGGCTCGATAATACAATTGCGAAGGGTTCGGAAAGCTTTATTGTATCCTTCCCAATATTCAAGGAAACAAATGAAAAAATCAAGAGATACCGTGCACTATCACTCTTAACCCGGACATTTCATGGATCACCTGCTGCGACCATGGATATGGCCGCCCTTCCTGCCATCCTCGGGTGTCGGCTCCTGCGACGTACCGTTGAGGTACGCCTCGGAACCAACACCCTGGGGTTGCCAGGTGGCACGCCCATCTTCATGGTCTCGCGACAGCAATTCATGAAACATCCGGGTTAAACCGGTTAACTCGGTCTGCGAATCTTGTGAATTAGACTTATCTGACAAAGTCAGATAGAATAATAAATTCTCAGTGAATTAAATCTGATTATTCCATGATGTTGTGACTCTCTAGTAGGCACTTACTTCGGTGGAAAGGAGGCAGTTAATGTCGGAGGGAGGTTTTTATGATGTTGTCATAGTCGGCGGTGGTCCCGGCGGCCTTTCTGCCGGGGTTTACGCCATGAGGGCGGGGCTGAAGACCGTTATTATTGAGAAAGCGGTTGCAGGTGGCCAAGTGGCCATGTCTGACAGCGTGGAGAACTATCTTGGTTTTGAGCTGATCAGTGGCTACGATTTGTCTCAAAAATTCCTTGAACACGTAAAATCCTATGGGACGGAAATTATCCAAGAGGAAGTTGTGGCGGTTGAGCCGGGATTGGAGCACCATTCTGTCAGGCTGGCAAATGACCAAGTACTGAAAACGCACACGGTTATTTTGGCAACCGGTGGCAGTCCCCGGAAACTTCGGGTGCCTGGGGAAAGGACATACTACGGCAAAGGCGTTTCCTACTGCGGTGTGTGTGACGGCTTCTTTTTCAGAGAGAAGACCGTGGTAGTCGTGGGAGGCGGGGATACGGCAGCTGAAGAGGCTTTATATCTGGCGAAATTGGCGAAACAGGTCTATCTGGTTCACAGGCGTGATGCCCTCCGGGCGAGCATGATCCTTCAGCAGCGGGTCAAAGACGAGTGTAAAATCGAAGTCCTTTGGAACACGATTGTCACCGAGATTAAAGCAAATGACCAGGGTGTTCAAGCAGTCAGCCTGCAAGACACCCAGACGGGCGAGCAAAGGGAGTTGAGCACTGACGGGGTCTTCATTTTCATAGGTTTTATCCCCAACAACCACTTGGTGCCTGCCGGCATCAAGATGAACGCCGATGGCTATGTGGTCACCAATGAGAAATGTGAAACCAATATGCCGGGTATCTATGTGATTGGCGACCTGAGAGAGAAATATGCCAGGCAAATAGTGATCGCTGCAGCGGACGGATGTACTGCCGCGTTGGTGGCGGCTTACTATGTGGAGATGAAAAAATCGGGCGAGGCAGTATGTGAGCTTCCGGAAGACTTACTGCAAGAGGCACAGTAATCAGCTGGCAGCTAGCAGCAGGCAGCTGGCAGCAAGAAGTCAGACGACAGACGACAGAAAGTTTTTAATTTCGAATTTCGAAATTCGAATTTCGAAATTGGGATCCTATGCTCCATGCTCTAAGCTGGGTCTATAGGCCAGTTATAAAAACTGAAACAATATTGACCTAAGTCAAAGCAATCTCCGCTGTGCTTGTGTAGGCTTTAGGTAACACGTGGCGGAGGTGAGCCTATGCAAAAAGACGAAATACGATGTCCTGGACAGAATACGCTGTTTTGGAAACCAGAGGATATATACGATGTGACTTGTCCCAGCTGTGGTGCGAAAGTGGAATTCTGGAAAGACGACAGCAAGCGCACGTGCACATGCGGGCATCGCTTTCTTAATCCAAAACGCGATCTGGGGTGCCTCGAATATTGTAAATACGCGGAACAGTGTATGCCAGATATGTTCCAGGGAGAAAGCTTAAAAGCCCTCTACCGCGATAGGCTTCTGGTTGGAGCCAAGATTGCACTCAAGCCTGAGGATACTCGTCTCAAGCGTAGCCAGGAAATAGCGGAAGTGGCAGAGGAGATTTTAGATGGCGAAGGTGGCCAACCGAAGGTGGTATTTGCTGCAACGATCTTGGGAGATTTAGTTTTGCATTCTCAGGCCCAGGGCGGAAAGGAAGCTTCTTCGATGCAGGGGGAAAGCCCAAGGGCAGTCGTCAAAAAGGTGCTTGCTGATCTGGGCACTGAAATAGAGGTGATAGATCAAGTTAGCCAGATAATTGAAGATAGAATCAACGGGACAAGCGCCGAAGAAATCAACCACAGAATTGTCTCCGATGCGTGGCTGGTTGGTGACCTCTTGGAGAAGAAACAGCTCCTTGAGGAGAAGGCCATTGAGCGGTTGATTGAGAATAAGGTCCAGACGGAAACTGGTAAAAAGGTGGCTCGGGAGCGACTCCTCGCATAATAGATAGGGCATATTTGCACCACGAAGGGCACGAAGAAGACAAAGAGATTTTGTTGGTAATTCAAAAACCCGGTGAGAGCTAGTCTTGCCGGGTTTTTCTTTTTCCTGCCTTCCCATGCAACTCTAATCGGCTGAGCTTGACAGGCTCGAAGATTGTGTGCCACAGTTCAATGGATTGCAGATTGTAGACTGTGGATTTCAGATTTAAATATAGGAGATTAATGAGATGAGCCATGCAGGAAAGACAAAGGACGAACTCCTGGCTGAATTGGGAGAACTGCGCCTAAAAATCTCCGATCTGGAAAAAGAGCAAATGGAGTGGAAGCGAAGCAAGGAAAAACTTATCGAGAGCGAGCAGAATTTCAGAGCTATATCAGAAAACGCCAATGATGGGATTTTGATTGCTGCGGGCGAAGGTCTTCATGTCTTCGCCAACGAGAGGGCTGCAGAAATTACCGGCTACCCTGTTTCTGAGCTGCTGGAGACAACGATCAAAGATTTGGCACACCCTGACGATTTTGATGAAATAATGAAGCGCTACAGGAACATAGTCGAGGGGATGCCTTTTTCGAGGCAGTATGAGACAAGAATGATCCGGAAGGACGGTAAAGCTTTACCGGTAGAAGTTGCCAGTGCCAGGACAGCTTGGCAGGGACAACCTGCTGATATCGTAATATTGCGCGACATCACGGAACGCAAGCAAGCAGAAGCGGCGCTTCGAGAGAGCGAGGCCCGCCTTCGCACCGCAATTGAGAGCTTGCCATTTGACTTTTTTTTCATTGATCAAACCGGCCGCTATGTGATGCAGAACTCCACCTGCAGAGAAAACTGGGGGAATTTGCTTGGTAAAAGACCAGAAGATTTAGAAGTAGACGAGGAAACTTTGGCTCTGTGGACAAACAATAACAGCAGGGCTTTTGGCGGTGAGGTTGTTGAGGGTGAGGTTAGTTTCAAGGCAGGGGAAGAGAAAAGATATTACCACAATATAATATCGCCGATTCACGAAGGGGGAAAGATACAAGGCATCTTGGGAGTAAATATTGACATCAGTCAGCGCAAAAAAGCCGAAAACGCCATCAGAGCAAGTCAGGAAGAATTAGAACAGCAGGTGGAGCAGCGCACTGCTGATTTGCTCCAAGCAAACAGAAAGCTTCACCGGGAAATTCAGGAACGATCCCGGGCTGAGCAGGCACTGCGTCAAAGTGAAGAGCACTTTCGGTCGATTTTCGAAAAATCCCAGGATGCCATATGCTTAATCGACGATGAAGGGTACTTCCATATGGTGAACGAGGCTATGTGTGACCTTACCGGTGTATCGCGACAAGAACTGATAAACAAGCACTACTCTGCTTTTATGGACAAAGAGACATATGATTTGATGGAACAATACTGGCAACAAAGAAAACGCGATGAGCCAGCACCAAGTCGCTATGAGTTCACTTTGTTTCGTCCGGACGGAGATATTCGTATTGTAGAAAACGTGCCAACTGTGGTTCGCTTTTCAGACAAATCTCCCCTCACTTTGGCCATCCTACGGGATGTCACCAGGCGCAGGCAGATGGAGGACGCTCTTGACAGTATGCGTTCAAAACTCTTGAACCTGCAGGAAAGTGAACGGCGCACAATTTCGAGAGTTCTCCACGATACCATCGGCCAAAACATCAGTATTCTTGATTTCAATCTAACCACCATAGCCGAAATGGTAGATGAAACAAGCCTGGAAAAGATAAAGGGCCTCATAGAGAACATGAGGAGTGTAATTCGCGAGACCGGCGACAAGTTGAGAGATATATCCAGCGGGCTCCATCCTCGCATTGTTCAAGAACTGGGACTAATGGCGGGCATTAACAATCTTATTGATCGGTTGCGAAGGGCGACCGGGCTCGAAGTAGAGACATCCGTTGTGCTAGATGAATCTCAGATAGAGGAAAGCGTGGCCTCAAACCTTTATAGAATTGTGCAGGAAGCTTTTACCAACATAGTAAAACATTCGAAATGCAGTGCAGTGTCTTTTGAAATGGACTTGGCTGACAGCCGATTGGCCATGGTGATCAAAGACAATGGCCAGGGCTTTGACATGGAAGATGTGAATCGACGGGAAATAGAACGGCGCGGTATGGGGATCTTTATTATGACTGAGCGGGTCAAAGCCATGGGGGGCAAACTGCATATTGTCTCGAAGCCGAATCGAGGCACCCAGTTGCAGGTGGAGGTTCCATTGACAATGGCATAGGGCATGGAGCATAGAGCATAGGGTATAGGGTATAGATTGAGAAGTTAGAGGTCGGTGTCGGAAGTCAGAGGTCAGAGGAAAAACGACAGAGGACAGATGGTTCAAAGCACTGAATATCGAACAGCAGAACAAGAAACCGCAGAATGATGAAGTGATCACTTCGATGTTCGAAATTCCTTTTTCGACATTCTGCCGTTCAAACAGGTGCTAAATTAGATGAAATCAATTTTGAATGTTTTTCTCCTGAATTCTGGATTCTGACTCTTGGCTCCTTACTCTATGCCCCATGCTCTCTGCTCTCTGCGTTTCCGGACATGGGCCAAGAAACGGTGAAGGTGGTCTCCCGATCAGGCACGCTGGAAACTGTGATCTGCCCTCCGTGGTCCTCAACAATCCCCAGAGCGATGGACAGTCCAAGTCCTGTTCCTTCCCCCTTGCTGGTGAAGAATGGTTTGAAAATCTGTTCGATTTTCTCGCCTCTGATACCAGGGCCATTGTCTGTCACCTGGATCCATTGTCGCCCGCGGGTTTGAAAGCTTGTCAACCGAAGCCTACCCTTGCCATTTAATGCCTGGAGGCTGTTGACGGTTATATTCAAAATGACTTCTTTCATTTTCGCCCGGTCAAAATAACACGGCTTCTCCGCAGCATCCGGTCCGTAGGTAATATCAACTTCCCCCGCAAGGTCTGAGTCCTGTTTTAGCTGAGCTATTGTCTCCTGTAAAAGATCAGAAACAAGGCTGGGGACAAGATTTGGTTTGCTCGGTCGGGCGTAGGCGAGGAATTCGGATAGCTTCACTTTTAATCTGAGAGTCTCTTTCTTTAAAAGAGAGAGTACCAGTTCTTTTTCCGCGGTTTCCTCTGCACCCTTTTCCAGGAGTTTAATACCGGTGAGAAGAGCCCCCAAGGGCGTTCGTATTTCGTGGGCCAAACCCGAAGAGATCTCGCCGAGAAGCGCCAGTCGTTCTTGCCGCCTCAGCCGGTCAGCCTGCTGGGCGACCTTCTCCTCGAGGTTTTGAGAATACTCTAGCAATTGGGCCTCGAGTTTCTTTTGCTCGGTAACATCGCGCAAAATGTGCAGTCTGGAATGGCTTCCGTCTGAATTGTAAAGCGGGGATACCAACATGTCATAAGTGCTGAGGGTGACTAGGGAAGTCCATTCCAGTCTCTGGGGAGGGCCAAAAACACTCATGCCCTCATGGCACTGCCGGCAGTTGGTTGAACAAAGGCCGAAGAATTCGTTGCAAGTCTTACCCCGGCCATCTCCGAACTGGTAAATCAAATCTTGGTTCATGAACTCAATCCGATGGTCGCGGTTGGTTATGAATACGCCATCCATGAGGTTTTCAAAGATGACGCGCAGTCGATCCCGTTCGTCCCGAATCCGGTCGTTGCTCTCCTTGGAGGCCTTTGTCATGGGTTTCCTCGGCAGTCTTTCAATCCATTGTCTTGCAAATCCGAAATCCTAAGCACGAAGCACGAAACAAATCCGAAATCTAAATTTCCCAATGTTCAAAACTGCTCTGATTAGTTAAATAGTCTTTTGTTTTGGGCATTAGGAATTTGAAAATTCGAATTTGTTTCGGATTTCGATATTAGATATTAGGATTTGACAAAATAGCCACAGGGTCCGTATTCCGCGCCCATTAATCAGGTGGTTGGATGCCATATTTTTTCATCTTGCGCCATAGAGTGTTATAGCCCATCCCGAGTTCTCGGGCGGCGCGGCTTCTGTTCCACTGGCAGTTTTCGAGAACCTTCCTGATGTGAACTTGCTCCATAGTTTCCATACTCATATCAAGGGAATTCTCCGCCGTTTCAAAACCTTCTACCGGGGGCATACAAGCTTCCAGTGGCAGATCAGACGGTTGGATCTCTTCACCTTGACAAAAAATGAGCGCTCTCTCGATGGCATTTTCCAATTCCCTGACGTTGCCCGGCCAGGTGTGTTCCTCGAGCCTTTTAATTGCTGCCGTTGAGAGGGAACTGTGCCTCCGCCCCATGCGGTTTCCATAATGGGAGACGAAGTGTTCTGCCAGAGATTTAATGTCTGCCACTCTTTTCCTGAGCGGTGGCAGGTATATGGGTATTACTTTGAGACGATAGTAGAGATCACGCCGGAATTGACCCCCTGGAACCAGGCTGGCCAGGTCCTTGTTGCTGGCGGCAATAATTCTCACGTTGACCTTATGCTCTGAGGTACCGCCAACCCGGCGGAAGGTTCCGTCCTCCAGTACGCGTAAGAGTTTGACTTGAAAACTGGGGCTAGTTTCGCCGATTTCATCCAGAAACAAGGTTCCACCATCCGCCACCTCGAACAAGCCTTTTTTGTCCTTAATGGCGCCGGTGAATGCACCTTTGACATGACCGAAAAGCTCGCTCTCAAGAAGATTTTCGGGAAGGGCACCGCAGTTAATTGCCACGAATGGGCCGTCAGCCCTTAGTCCTGAATGATGGATGTATCTCGCCATGAGTTCCTTTCCAGTACCACTTTCGCCTTCGATGAGGACGGTGGCGTCGTTTTGTGCCACCTGTTGAATCGATCTCATAATGCGTTGCATCTCCCGGCTTACCGCCACAATGTGTCCAATCCCTGCCTGCTGCGCCACCTCTTTCTGCAGATAGGCAACTTGGCGGCGGAGTTGGCGTCTCTCAAAGGCCTTTTTCAAGGTAAGTACCAGATCGTCGGGATCAACTGGTTTGGTCAAGTAGTCGTAGGCTCCAGCTTTCATGGCCTCCACAGCAGTGTCTACTGAACCAAAGCCGGTTATGAGGATAACCTCAGTCTCCGGAGTTTTTTCTTTAACCGCAGCTAAAACTTCTAGACCATCAACTCCATCTAAGCGCAAGTCAGTGACCACAGCGTGATACTGGTTGTTGGCAATCCGGCGGAGTGCCTCACCACTGCTGCCAACAGCAGTTACCTCAAACCCTTCCCGCTCCAAGTACATGGCCTGGGTAACCCGCAGGGAGTCATCGTCTTCAACAAGTAAGATACTATTTTTAAACATGTGGTAATTTTAACCGACAACAGAATTTTTACCAAAGGTCAGAACGGCTAGCCCGGGTCTTACATGAATCATCCGGGCTAGTAACCTTTTCATATTGAGGACCATAATAATATGTGGATTTTATCCCTGTGAAAGCAGAGAAATGATTTTTTTTCCCGTGTATTCCGCCACGTCAGCCAGACCATCCACCGAAAGGTGACTCGTGGCATCAGCAGCAAACAAACAGGTCACTGCCGCGGGGAATTCTTCGTCTGGGAGATAAAAGATGTAATAGAGGGGAATGCGAGGCAGTGGATATAAAGTGAAAGAGAAATCACCAGCGGGCGCATCGGTGTTGACTGTCCCTGAGAAGTGCTGAGCAATGACCTGCCTTTGGTTCTGAATTGAGAGTACATGGGGGACCAGAGCTTGCTCGGAACGTGCGACAAAAGCACCCTGGTAGGGTCCACTGTTAGGCAGCTCCTTGAAAGACTGGAGTGGATGAATCTTGGCTGGTTTATCGTGAACATTGAGTGCATAAAGGGAAATCAGGATACCCACCGGCCCAATAGCTGGCTTACCTCCTAACATTATTACTTCCGGAAACATTTTGCAGGTCTCTCCAAAGGCCTGGAAGCAGAAACAGCCGTCCTCTAGCCTCGCAGGCAAGGCCTGTTCCAATACTTCCTTACCCCGCAACCACGCTTTTTTCAGGTGCTCCATTTGAATCAGTAAATATTGGTCGTTCATACTGTGAACTCCGATCAGAGACTATGCAATAGGTTCTAGGCATCAGGCACTGGAAACCAAAGGACTGAGAAGTCGGAGGTCGGAAATCGGAGATCAGAGAACAGACAATTTTAGATTTACGATTTTTAATTCCGCAATCCGCAATCCGAAGTCCGCAATAATTTAGCTCCATGCTATTTCTCCGTCTCACCAATGAGAGAGTAGTATGGGAAAGCGTTCAATTTCCCTGTAATGTACCCCAGGGGGAATCATTGTTGTCAAATGATTTTTTATTGCGGAGCTGTTATATTGGTAGAAATTATTAGGGAATATGACGGGTAGAATCGTGGGTAGTCGTTTTGCTCTCCTGAGTGCCGCCTTGCTCGTTGTTTGCTTCGGCATGTCCTGTGAACAGCAACAGTCGAAAAGTGGGGAAAAAGGGATGGGAATAAGCGATGTTGACAAAACCACGGAGCGACTCCGAGAACATGTAAAGCACCTTACCGTTACTATTGGTGAGAGATCTGTAGGAGTACCAGAAAATTTAGAGAAAACTGCTTCATACATAGAGTCTTTCTATCAAGATCTCGAAATTGACTGCCACAGAGATTCATACACCTATAATAATTTTAGCGTGGCCAGTATTGTGGCAGCAATCGACCTCGGCATGAATCCGACCAAACACTATCTCCTGGGAGCCCATTACGATTCGGTGTGGGGGACAGTGGGTGCAGACGACAATGCGAGCGCCATTGCTGTGCAGTTGGAGACAGCAAGAGAGCTGATTTTTTTGTTTAGAGGAAAGGATTTGGGCATGGGGGTGAAGTTTGTCTCCTTTCCTTTGGAAGAGCCTCCAGCTTTTGGCACCCGTTACATGGCGAGTAAAATATATGCCAAGGAGGCTAAGAAAAAAAATGAGCAGATTGACGGTATGCTCTGCCTGGAAATGGTAGGGTTCACCTGTCATCAGAAAGGCTGTCAGGACTATCCATTTCCCTTGCTATTTATGGGCTATCCAGATGAGGGGAATTTCATCGGCATTGTGGGAAACCTGAGGTCAATGGGTCTCACCAAATCTCTCTATAGGGCTTTTCAGAAAAATCGCGATCTCCCAGTTGTCAAGCTGACAGTGCCTTTTGGTGGCTGGTTATTACCTTCGGTACGATTGAGTGACCATGCCCCTTTCTGGGATCAGGGGTACAAAGCGGTGATGATTACTGATTCGGCCTTCTATCGCAATCCCCACTACCATCAGCCATCAGACACTATGGACAAGCTGAACTACAAATTCATGGCCCAGCTTGTTAAGAGTTTGGTTATGTTTTTCACTCAAGTAAGCGGTAAGCAGTAAGCGGTCAGCGGTCAGCAAACAGCTAACAATTCTACAATTACGCAATTTTAACCCTATGCGCCATGCTCTATGCCTTCACCTCTATGCCCTGAAAATCAAATTACAACACTGGTGCCCCTGACAAATTTGATCTCCGAGCTCAAAGGTGATGTGGTCTCCAAATTCAGCGCCCCAAACCTTATATTCACTAGTGCAGATGCGAGTTCCTACTTTCCCGGAAAGATGCTCTCTCTCTGATTTGATCATCACATTGTGCCAGGGACATTCGCTCAGGGTTATTCTCAATGAATTCGTATCATCACTTAGCTCGGCTTCAAAGGTGAAGCCATCTAGGGTGAGCTTGGTAGTGAGGCACTCGTGAAGTCCATACAGACCGCCTGTTGGACCTCCCATGAATTTTAGCTTGCGCGCTTGTATTTTTGCCATGACCTTCCAGACCTCATCATCGATGTCTAGGGCAGTGTCAAAACCGTATTTTTCTTCAACCTTCATAAACCAGAGCCCGTCTACCGCTGTGTAACTGCGCTTGAAGTATTCGGCAACCTGTTCGTCTGTGAGTTTGAGCATTTCTCCCCTTCCCTTGGAGTGCTGTGTCAGCTTACTGATTATAAGCTTGATCGCTCCAGTTTTCTTCAGCAAGAACAACCGAGGTTTCTATTTGTCGATCAGGAATTGACCAGTATTTCTTCAGTAGACGGTCCTTCTCTTCTGGAGTTACAAGATGGAATCCGTGTTTCTCGTAAAAGCGAATGGCCCAAGTCGCATCAGCCCAAGTACCGAGAAGAATCGGCCGTGAGGTCAAGGTACGAAGATGGGACAGAAGTTTACCTCCAATTCCCCTGTTCTGCTGGGCCGTGCGCACATAGGCGTGTCTTATGAGAGTGACATCAAGCACATCTTGGATCCCCATGACGCCGAGTAACTCGCCGTCTTCTTCATAACCATAAAAGTAAACGTGAGCATCGACCTCGTGTTTGAGTTCATCTCTGGGCATATAGGGCTCTTTCCAGCGATCAGCAGGTATGATCCCTTTGTAAACCTGAGCAGCCTCGTTGATAATCTGGTAGATCAATTCGAAGTCACTCTCATCGCATTTACGGATCATAGTTTTTACCCTCTTCTTAAACAAGTGAGTTTAGACAAGTGAAAGTCGGTTGACAGAACACAATATCCTAGAGCGAAATGGCACAGGGCCCCCTGAGGTTTCAGTGTTCCCCGCTGCCGCTTCGCTTCAGACGGGATTTCCGCTTCGCTCCAACAGGTTTCAGGTGTCAGGGAGGAGAAACACAAAAGCTGAAACCTGAAACCTGACACCCGACACCTAATGGTCTATGCTTCATTACTCCATCACTCCTGCTTTTTCATGTGAGGAGTCCGTTGATTAAGTAGTCCTAGAAAAGCAGGTTGGCACCATTATTGCGAATGGTATGCTGGTAAGGCAAGAGTAAATATTTTAGCTCTAGGGACAATCTGGTTGCGTCCAAAGGCACTGGCCATTTTTCTCCAGAGATTACCCTGTGGAGAGATTCTGGGAGAATTGGCGCAAAGTATGCTGGCTAGAATTCTGAGGGCAAGACGATGAAAAGACATTACCTGGTATTTGAGACAGGAGCGCTCGAGAAAACAGTTTATCCTTTATTGGAAACTACAACCATTGGCCGAGGCTCGAGCAATTTAATCCCTTTGTCAGATCCCACTGCTTCGCGCAATCATGCCAAAGTGCACTACTATGAAGGATCCTGGGTGGTCGAGGATTTAGGAAGCACTAACGGTATCGTCTTCAAAGGTGAGCGGGTAGGAAAAATTTCTCTCAGTCCGGGAGACATGTTCCAGATAGGGAAGACTTCCTTCTCCCTGGTTGAAAGGGAAATAGATGAGGCAGAGGAAACTCTGCAAACAACCCTGGAGTTTTACTCTCCAGCCAGCCTTGCTGGAACGGACCGCAGGTCAGTGAGACTCATGGATGTCATCTCTAAAATTCCCTTCTTCGCTTCCCTTCAAGAGACAGAACGCGAGGAATTAGCGGAAGACGCCACCATGCATGTATTTAATGCTGGAGAGATGATCATCCGGGAGGGAGATTCTGGACGTTCGGTCTATATTGTTCTGGATGGTCGGGTAAAAGTTTTTACCAGAGACGATGGTGGGAATGAGTTACACCTTGCCACTTTGGGAGTAGGTCAGTTTTTTGGCGAAATGTCATTGGTAAGCGGTAAATCTCGTTCAAGCTCTGTGGCGGCCCTTGAGTTGACTGTACTGGTTGAACTCAGTTATGCCAGTATGGCAAAGGTTATAGACCAAAACCTAGGCGTGAAGGAAGTTATGGAGGAATATCACCAGGCCCGCAAACAGGACACTCTGGATAAACTCGCCAAGATGGGATTGACCAAGTCTGAATTGCTGCCGTGATTTCCGATTGCGGAGCGCGGTTTTCGGATCTGGGAATTAGAAAATTAGTTAATTCGTTAAACCTTTGAAGCCGTTCAAGTCGTAGAAATCGTAGAAATCCTAAAAATCGTAATAGCCTTCACAGTAAGTCATAGGCACACATCACCCGTATAACAAATAACGAATAACGGATAACGACGCTGCCAGCTGCAATCTGCCTGCTTTCCTTTAATCGTACTCATAAAAGCCCCGTCCGGTCTTGCGTCCCAGCCAGCCGGCTTCCACATACTGGCGCAACAAAGGACAGGGTCGGTACTTAGAATCAGAAAAACCGTTGTAAAGGGTTTCCATAATAGCGAGACAGGTGTCCAAGCCGATTAGATCCGCTAGAGCCAAGGGACCCATAGGATGGTTCATCCCCAGTTTCATCACCGTGTCAATGTCGTCTCGGGTACCCACACCGTGATAGAGGCAAAAGATGGCCTCGTTGATCATGGGCATGAGGATTCGGTTAGCTATGAAGGCTGGGTAATCATTTGATTTTACAGGAGTTTTGCCGAATTTGACAGCCAAATCCCAGGTGGTTTTGAAAGTCTTTTCGGAGGTTGTCAGACCTGGAATGACCTCCACCAGTTGCATTAGGGGCACGGGATTCATGAAATGCATTCCAATGATTTTTTCGGGACGTTTGGTCTGGGCCGCAATGCGACCAATGGGGATAGAAGAAGTATTGGTGGCAAGGATAACCTCAGGTCTGCAGATTTCGTCGAGATCACGAAAAATCCTGAACTTAATTTTCTCGTTCTCGGTGGCAGCCTCAACGACAAAATCGCATCCTGAAATATGTTTGTTATCCACGGTTGTTTTTATACGGCCTAGAGTAGCTTCCTTTTCCTCGCCGCTCATTCTGCCTTTTTCTACGTTGCGGCTCAAGAGCTTTATGATGTTTTGCAAACCGCTCTGGACAAACTCTTCTTTGATGTCGCTCATGATGACCTGCAGGCCGCTCATGGCCGCAACCTGAGTAATTCCATTTCCCATCTGACCAGCACCAACGATCCCTATGGTCTCTATTTCCATGATTTTCTCCGCTGTCATTTATGGGTTATGGGTCATAGGTAATGGGTTATGGGATATATCTCACCTATAACCTATTACCCCTGACCTATTACCTTTCGTGTCCCTATGTCCCATGCCAAGTGCTTCAGCGTTTTACCACCATGGCCACAGCTTCTCCGCCGCCGAGACAGAGGGAAGCCATGCCCGTCTTTTTGTCCTCTTTGATCATTTCGTAGAGCAGGGTAACCAACACACGACAGCCGCTTGCTCCAATGGGGTGTCCCAAGGAGACGCTGCCGCCGTTCACATTAACCTTGTCCGGATCCAGTTGTAGCTCCTTCAGTACTGCCACAGTGGAACCGCTGAAGGCTTCATTGATTTCAAAGAGATCCAGCTCTTCCTGAGCGATGCCTTCTTTGGCTAAGCACTTGGGAACGCCGAGGATCGGAGCTACTAGGAGATATTTGGCATCAATACCCGCTGAGGCCTGAGCACCGATTGTGGCCATGATTTGACACCCCATTGCCTCCGCCTTTTCTCTTGACATAACGACCACGGCGGCTGCTCCGTCACTAATGATGGATGCATTACCTGGGGTGGTGACTCCTCCTTCCTTGAATACCGGTTTTAAACGAACAAGACTTTCGTAAGTGGACTCCCTGGGACATTCGTCCCGGTCAAATATGAGC
>JAJDNB010000117.1 GCA_022340905.1 Deltaproteobacteria bacterium
GTGTGAATTAAGGGATGTAATCGCCACTTTAGAGTCTCAACTACTATCCAACCTAGGAATAAGCATTTGCCACTTCCTTCTAGCACCAGTTGAGAGTATTATCGGGGATAATGAAAGGTGACGTGGATCTAGGTCAAGTGACAGAAAGGGGAAGGAAAAAATGAAAGCACTTCACCGATTCCTGTTCTACAGTATCTTGGCTACGACGATCGCGATTTTGCCGGCTGCAAGTAATGCGCAGATGCTCAGCGGTCCGCCCGCGAATCCCCAGTACAAGTACTCCACCCCGATGCCGCCCGGCGTCGCCGCACCCGAAAAGGTCGAGACGCGTCTGGGCACGCTTCGCTTCGAGAGCGGCATCCCGGATGAGCCCACCACCGACAAGCTCTACGACAACCTCGACTTCCAGCGTGCCGTGCAGGCGTATCTGCTCGGATTGCCGCCCGTGAACCAGCTGTCGAACCGCACGGCCATTCTGTCGATGGGACCGGTCAACGTGACCGTGCCGATCTGGGAACAACTGGTGGACTCTCGCACCGTCGAGCTGACGGCGAACGACAACACGCCTTACACGTGGTTCTGGATCGATCTGCGGAAGGGCCCACTGGTCCTCGAAGTGCCCCCCAAGGTGCTCGGGCTTATCGACGACATGTGGTACCACTGGATCGGCGACGTGGGCATCACCGGCCCCGATAAGGGGCGCGGCGGCAAGTATCTGCTGCTGCCGCCGGGCTACGATGGCAAAGTGCCAAAGGGTTACCACGTCGTACGATGCCCGACCTTCAGCGTCTGGCCCGTCTGGCGCAGTTTCCTCGTCGACGGCGATCCAAAGCCGGGCGTGGATGCGGTCAAGAAGTTCACCAAGATCTATCCGCTGTCGCAGGCCGCCAACCCGCCGAAGCTCAACTTCGTCGACATGTCCGGCAAGCCGTTCAACATGGTTGGGCCGTCGGGTTACCGCTTCTGGGAAATGCTCAATCAGGTCGTGCAGGAGGAACCGACTGATACGGTCGATCCGACCACCCTGGGGTTCTGGGCCTCCATCGGCATTCAGAAGGGAAAGCCGTTCGCTCCGGACGAGCGCATGAAGAAGATCCTCACC
This sequence comes from Deltaproteobacteria bacterium, assembly GCA_022340905.1. Lineage (GTDB taxonomy): Bacteria > Desulfobacterota > Syntrophobacteria > BM002 > BM002 > BM002. The sequence goes on from JAJDNB010000117.1 coordinate 1,103, forward strand.
GAGGCTGCGGCGGTGGGCGACGCGACTGCGCGGACCATAGCGTATCGGCTGCGCAACCGTGCCGGCTACTTTTTCGAAAACAGCAACTGGCGGCTGCCCTTCTTCGGCGGCTACAAGTTCGAGTGGCAGCCGGGCGTTGCGAACCTCGATGCGTCCTCCTTCTTCTTCTTTCTCGCCACGGGGGTGACCCCTGCGATGGACACGAAGATCGTCGGGGAAGGTTCTACCTATCCGTGGGCAGCCCTTGACGCCAATGGTCACCCGCTGGATGGAGGCAAGAACTACAAGCTGCACCTGCCGCCGCACATACCGGTCAAGACGTTCTGGTCAGTGATCGTCTATAGCAACCAGACCCGTTCGATGTTGCAGACGGACAAGCGCTTCCCCAGCGTGAGCAGCCAGAACAAGGATCTACTGGTAAACGCGGACGGCTCCGTGGACGTGTATTTCGGACCCAAGCCGCCGCCTGGGAAGGCACCCAACTGGGTGCAAACCATTCCAGGCCAGTCCTGGTTCACCATCCTGCGGCTCTACGGGCCGCTCGAGCCGTGGTTCAACAAGACCTGGCGGCCAGGAGAGATCGAACTGCAGCCTTGACTTGGCAACACGCTTTATAGTTGGGAGTATCGAAGAGCCATCAGCAAGGTCATCCAGCGGGTGCGCTGAATAACGGCACGTTGGTGCTGACGTGTGGTCTGCGCTCCGCTGATGGCCAGCTTTGTGTCACCAAAGAACCAGTCGATTCAACACCTGTGATTTTTACAGCGAATCAGACGCATGGGTGAAATGTGAATCCCATACTTTAATGCACACTTTACCTCCTGCAGATCTGCCACTATATCTAGTGTCAGGTTGAAAACCATTCATTTCCGAAAAAACTCGGCAGAGTAAGTGGTTCCGCTTTCTTGCGGCGAAATCCTCTATCTTTGCCACTCGATGAAGATTATTTCCTGGAGCATAGGCCACAGCCTCTGTCTTCCCTGCCAAGGAACCCCCATTTTCCTATTTATATCATTAGGATAGGTGGGTTATATTTTGGCATATTTTTTCAAATCATTTGGGAACGCCAGGTTATTCGAAGGAGAAATGAGGGATTTCTCTCTCTGGCATTGCATAATCTCGCCGATGCATGATAGATAGCGATGATAATAATATTTAGGAGGGTGATGTGGCACGATTCGAGGGGAAGGTGGCCTTGGTTACAGGCGGGGGCTCTGGCATCGGTAGGGCTATTGCGCTGGCCTTTGCCGATGAGGGCTCACGAGTGGTAGTGGCAGATATAGAGGTTACAACTGGTGAGGAGACGGCCCATGCGATTACAGAAATTGGCGCTGAGGCGATCTTTTTGCAGGCTGATGTTGGCAAGAAAGAGGAGGTGAAAGCCATGGTCCATAAGGCCATAGCCACCTATGACCGCCTCGATTGCGCCTGTAACAATGCCGGTATCGCCGGGACTATGGCGCGGGTCGCCGACTGCACTGAAGAGAACTGGGATCGAACCATAGGGATCAATCTCAAAGGCGTATGGTTGTGCATGAAGTACGAGATTCTCCACATGCTCAAACAAGGGCATGGGGTAATAGTCAATACCTCTTCGGCAGCAGGACTGATGGGAATGCAAGGGTGGTCCCCGTACGTGGCCAGCAAACACGGAGTAATTGGACTGACGAGATCAGCGGCCCTGGAATACGCTAAGGCCAACATACGCGTTAACGCAGTGTGCCCCAGCATAATCAAAACGGAGATGGCGGAATGTTTCACTGGGGGGGATCAGCGAGTGGAAGCTTACATCCTGGGTCAGCAGGCTATGAACCGAATGGGAACACCAGAGGAAGTGGCCGCAGCGGCAGTGTGGCTCTGTTCGGAGGAAGCATCTTTCGTTACCGGTCACGCCCTGGCTGTTGACGGGGGTCTCTTGGCCCATTGAGAGAGAGATATTTTAATTCCGAATAGCAATATTTTGTTACCCTCTGCGCTATGCCCTCTGCTTCCCCCTCCCCTCCACTGACTCCTTGCGGAAGCTTAAAGAAACGAAGGTGTTGAAAGACAACTCCGGTGGGAAAAGAGCCACTCGATTACCATCAGAGATTGGTGTATCCAAGGTGGCGCCTTTGCCATTCACCATAATCATTTTGACCCTATCGTCCGGTAGACCGAGGCGCGATATGAGGTCTTCAACCAGCGCTCCGGAGGTGAGCTCCGCCTCGAACTCCTGACGCCCCTCCCCCGCTTCCTTCCTCAAATTCCCACCTAAAAGAACGGTTATGCGAATGGTTGCTCCCATCTAGAAGTCGAGCACCTTGTCCAGTTCCTCATCCGTTACATCAAAGACCACATTATGCGGAGTTAGCGGTTCTTTTTTGAAAAATTCAGGCAATCGGTCGTCAGAAGCAGTGAATCCGGCAGCCTGGTTGAATTCCAATTCCGTCTTTAGTATTTGCTTGCCATATTCCATTACGTCATCCAGGGTCAGATTCAAACCGTATTGCGCATTCAGCATCTTTGGAATGGCCTCGAGGCCACTGGCAATATCCAAAACCGCAAAGGCCACGAAAACGCAAAGCCCTGCGGCGTCTACACCTGCGGTGGCGATCTGAAGATTTCTCGAGAGATCAGCCTGCCCCTCTGGTTTGAGAGGATCCACGAAACCACCCACCTTCAATATATTGGTAGCTACGGCGTATCCGGCCGTGTGGTCCGCACCCATGGGGGTGGTAGCATAGGTCACCCCTATGCCTTTGACAGCCCGTGGGTCGTAGGCTGGAAGGGACTGGCGTTTTACTACCGGTACGTGCGACACTCCAAATGCCTGCCCGGTGACCGCAGTGCCGTTACCCAGGATTCGCCCCAGAGGGCTGCCCTTGCCGATCTCGTGAATGAGTTCAATGGCGCCGGCAGCGTCGCCAAAAGCTTTTACCCCGGCATGCATTGCCACTGCCACTGCACAACCCGTCTCTATGGTGTCCAGACCGTAGTCATCGCACAGTTTATCAATCTGGGCTATTGCATCCAGATCGTCGATGCCGCAGTTGGCTCCGTTGGCCCAGATGGTTTCGTACTCCAAGGCGGAGGTCACATAGTTCTTGTCTTTGTCAACGTACTCGTTGGAGCACTGAATAATACAGGTGGAGCAGCCCGAGTGCGTCGGGTTGCCGCCCCGCTTCTCGATAACATCGTGCATGGTCTCGCCACTGATCTTCTGTGCTCCTTCAAACCGCCCCTCGGTGAAATTGCGAGTGGGGAGGCCTCCGGCCTCGTTGAGTATGCTGGTAAGCACATTGGTTCCGTAGACGGCCAAGCCGCCCCCTGGCTTGGTTACCGGGTGCTCCCGGAGGGCATCCCTGAAAATGGAGGCGGCCTCCTTGAAGGCCTCCTTATCGTTATAGGTGACACCGGGAGCCTCTTTGTCGTCCACAACAATGGCCTTCACACCCTTGGAACCCATGACCGCACCCATGCCGCCCCGGCCTGCATGCCGAGAGGGCGTTCCATTAGTGTTGGTTACAGCTACTGAGGCCGCTGAAAACTTCATTTCTCCTACCGGTCCAATTGAAACGATCCCCGCCTTCTTGCCGTACCTGTCCTGAAGTTTGGCCACAAGATCATAATTCTTCAAACCTTTAAATTCATCTGCAGGCAGCAGTTGAGCTCCGTCCTTATTGACCAGGAGATAGAAAAGCTTACCTTCCGGAGCCTGCCCCTCCAGTACCACACCGGCAATTTGCAGTTTGCCGAGCTTTATGGCTACATTGCCCCCCACATTGCTTTCCTTGATTCCTCCGGTAAGGGGACTCTTGCCGCCAACAGAGAGGCGTCCCGAGTTGGGGCAGGTGGTGCCGGCTAGAAGTCCTGCGGCCACCACCAGTTTGTTGTCTCCAGCCAGTGGATGGCAAAGCGGCGGTACTTCGCGAGCCACTATGGTTGAGGTAAGACCCCTGCCTCCAAGGAGAGCGTATTCCTGGGCAAGATCCTCAACCTGAACTTTTCCCTGGGTCATGTCAACACGGATTAATTTTCTCATAGCAATCCCCTTTATACGTGTCTGGGTTGTTGGCCAAGTGCAGTTAGCGGCTAATTCCGATAAAGATTGTATGAAACAGTTTCTTATTTTATGGACAATGGACTCAAAGCTGTCAAGAAAAACCTTTTGAGGTTGGTCCCTTTATCCCCTCAAGCCATGGGAAGGAGAAAATCTAGGGATTGATCCTGAGAAAAGCCCTTCTTGTAACATCTGCCGTCACCTATGGGGAGTTACGTACACTGGACATATTCTTATTGTGTCCTGAAGCTGTTATACTCTTTACGAGAAAGGTGGACGGGTTGTTCCAATGGAAGGTTACCTGGGGTTAGAGTAGCTCTCTGAGGGAGAGGACGGACAATGAAACTGGAAATAAAGCTATTTGCAAGTTTGCAAAAATTCATGCCCAACGCGGAGAAAGTTGACCTGGATGACAACTGTACGGTGCTTGATCTCTTAAAAAAAATCGGTATCAATCCTTCTGAAGTAGCCATCATCCTTGTCAATGGTCAACACGTGGAACTCGATCAAACATTGTCTGAGGGCGAAACAGTCGCATTTTTCCCACCCATCGCAGGGGGATAACTTGATCGAGATCACTGACCCTTCTCTTATATAGTATGCCGGTGTATTGCAATTATTGAACAACCTCAAATAAGTTTATTCCAACCTGATGAATTACCCATTATTTGTCAGGAAATACATTATGCACTTCATTTTCATTCGCCAGTGAATCTATTAAATAGGTATCACGGATCATGAATGATGAGGTGGGATAGACTCTTTTTGCAACAATCAAGACCCTTTCCGAGGACCAAACAGATCGGAGCTTAGCCATGAGGTACGTGATTACTATTGCAGTTTTTTTAGGTGTCTTAATCGTTGGAGCAGCTTTGTATGTGTGGTTCGGCGTCTACAACATCGCTGCTACCGAACCCCACTGGAGCATCACATCATCTCTCATCGAGGCGGTTCGGGAGCGCTCCATTGAAGTGCGCAGCGAAGATATCCAGGTGCCAAACTTGTACGACCCGAAGTTCACGGAAGCAGCCCTTCCTCATTATCACGAGATGTGCCGGCTCTGCCATGGGGCACCGGAATACCCGCCTGAAGAATTTGCCGCAGGACTCTATCCGCACGCTCCAAGCATGACATCGGGAGACCTCCAGAAAGAGCTGAGCGATGCTGAGATCTACTGGATCGTAAAACACGGCATTAAAATGACCGGTATGCCCGCCTTTGGCCCCACTCATAAGGAGGAGGAGCTATGGGGCTTGGTGGCGCTGGTTAAAGAGATCCCTAAGATGGGTCTCGAGCAATACCGGCAGCAGATCAAGGAAATGGGTTTGACGGAAGACATGTCTCATGGCCATTCACATGAAGAATCGGAGCATGAGCACAAGTAGCCTAATCCAGCAGGATGGTCGCCTTCCCCGGATGATCTAAGGCCAGCAGCAGAAGAAGATATCGTTTCAACAGCTTGGTGATGAGAAATTCGTCTTTGACCCGTTGATGGCCGCTCTCCCCGAGTCTCTTGGCCACCTCCGGCTGTTGCAACAGTGAGCGAATCTGCAGACTGGCACCCTCCACCGAGTGGACCAGCATACCGGTGTAGCCATGGATGATCTGGGCAGGAATTCCTCCGACGGCTCCCCCAATTACCGGGCGATATTTCCACAGGGCCTCGGACACCGTCAGAGCAAATCCTTCCCGAATGGATTTTTGTAACACAATGTCTGAAGCACGCTGAAAGGCATTGATCTCGGTGGGGATGGAGTGAGTGAGAAAGATAATTTTGATGTCAGGATCGTCTCCCGCCGCCTCTCTTACCTGGACAAGAATCTCTTCCGCCTCTGGATCGTCCGCGGCTTTGTCACCGACCATCAAAAGGCGGCAGTCCACGTTCTTTCGCGCCATTTTGAAGGCCTGTATTACACCCACCGGATCTTTCCATGGATCGTAGCGTGAAATCTGGGTGACAATAGGCTTGTCTCGCGGAATCTCATAATTTTCCAGTACACCGACGATGTAGTCACTGTCCAGATCTCGATTCTTGTCTGCCAAGGGATCAATGGCAGGATAGAAAAGATATTGGGGAATATCTAACTGCGGTGAAAAGAGCGGCGAGGAAAAGATGGCCCCATCATAGAGTTCTACATGAGATCGGAGAAATTCCCACACTTGAGGGTTCGGGTGGGACATATCTATGTGGCAGCGCCACACCCATTTGTTTTTTCTTTTATTCTGCCATTTTATCAAAGCGGCAGGCTGTGGGTCGTGGATAACAATGAGGTCTTCATCAAAGCTCATCTGCCGATAGTTCATCTCGTTGTAAGCGAGATATGTATCGAAGATCTCCTGTCCGAATTGACCCTCTTTGCCTTGCAAGGCATTGTGAAAGGCTTTGGTGATGTCAAAGAAATCGGCACCACCCTTTATCACCTCCCACTTGGTCTCTATTCCCAGTTCGTTGAGGAGTGGGACCACTCGGTGCAGCATTTCAGCCACTCCACCGCCCACAGCGGTTGAATTAACCATTTTGATGGAGCGGTTTCCCACGTGTGAGGCAAGGGTGTAGAGTTCCCCGACAACATCTCTACCAACCACATCTTTGTAATCAGACAGTTTAGGTATGCTCATCTCTGGCCTAAGGATCGATCACAGTAACCGGTTCATGATCATCAGACTGCTGTAAAACTTATCTCAGTAACAGATTATGAACAGTAAGATGTCATAAATGTTCGTCAATTATCTCGCCGATTCTCACTCGTAATTCTTCGAGAGTGTAAATGTTGATATCAATATTTCTTACTTTTTCTGCCAATTCTTTGTAGTCTTGATTCTCTTGCATCCAACTGGAAAAGTCATCTGTTTTGAGTTGACTTTGCATCCTGCTCTCAATAAAGTGATAATAAAGAGAGTCTATACTGATAGTGTCAAGCAACTGTCGAAAGGAAGACAAATTATAGGCAAACTTGTCGGTAAAATAGACGAACCTGACAATACTATAAAGATAAAATGGTTCGGTTGCTGTTCTCTCGAATAATGAAGGATTCTCGCCTTTGTAACCCTCTAAAAGTTCGACGATGCGCGATCGCAAGCTTTCCATGGTGTTGTATTCAGCAAGGTCAATGGCCAACAGCTTTTCCGCCAAGGCCTCCTCATTGAGACTTCTCGCAATCCAGACAGCAAAATCATTGGTGTAGGGTGTTTGTACTTCTCTTAACTTTCGAAATGCAGAAAAGGTGTGATAGAAAATGGACGAACTCGAGCAGGTCTTGAGGAGCTCGAGCAATTCATCAAGAGTGTCTGCTTTGCGACCGGTTAGTTCTTCTAGAGATGCACTCGAAGAAAATTGGAAAACTCGCACCGAGAAACCAACCTCCATTTACCGCTTATTAAGGGGAACAGGTGCCTTTACAGCATTTGCTCGAGCTCAAAAAGGCTCGACAAACGGCACAATAATAACAAGTTCTCTTCATAGAATCCAGGTGAAAAGGGACGAGAGTCTAACCGGACGCACCTTCTCTATCTGAAAACGCCCAAGGTAAACTATTCAAAAATCGCCCTCGTCCTGACGTAAAAGAATTTTTGGGGACAAGCGTCCGCAGCGGAACTGTGATTTTTGCTGAATGGTATTCCCCATGGGGTGCCTCCAGGACTTCGGCCAACTCGGCGGGCTTTCCCCGCTTCTGCGGGGTCTCAAGCCTTTCAACCTTTCCTAAATTCTCAGCCATATGGCCTTCTCCCTGCTCCTTTTATTCAAATAACTTCCAGAAAGGTTGTTTTGAAAGAGGATTCAAAGTCTGCTTGCGCTTTCTGAATCTTATCTTTGATTTCAATCCATTTTTTTCCACTTGCGTTTTTCAGTTCGTCAATCATATTCTCTAGCGCTGCTTTCTGGTCGAGGATTTCCTTAATTCGTCTTTGGTGCTCCGACCTGTCTTTCCCTCCTTGCCGCTCAGCTTCGACCTCCAACATATAGATCCTTGAACTCCATTCTTCGAGCTGCTCCTCAAGCCTGTTTTCGTATTCCTCTTTACTCATCATCATGGATGTACCTTCCTCGAATTTCAAAACGTTCAGCTCAGAGGTGCCTTCCTCCTCGCCCATTGCTACAGTTAGATTATAGAGAGCCCTCTTCAAACCGACAATCCAGTAAAGACTGTATTTTAGGTGAACTATCACTCGATAGGACAATAGCAACAGGTATAATGGCTTAAGCGGTGCTGCGACTTGACGAAACCGATCATATCCCAAGGATTAAAAATCAGGGTTTCAGGTTTCAGGGAAAAAACACACAAAGGCTACACGTGAACCCTGGACTGTTCTGCCTGAAACCTAGACTAGCTGACGCAGCTCGACATTCACCTTCAGCGGCAGGTGGTCAGAGGCGATCTTAGCCAATGGGCTCTCGTGTGCCCATACAGACGCAAGTGCTTCCGTTGGTCGAACCCAAATCCGATCAAGGGATAGCAGAGGAAATCTGGCAGGAAATGTCGGCTTTGCTGGTGCTTTCCCCAAAGATTGGTGGAGGGTGCGAATGGTGCTGCTCAGAGGAAACCACTCGTTGGTGTCACCGAGGAGAATTACTGGTTGCTTTCTGTCGTCGCCAAGGATATGTATGAGACGTTTCACTTGATGGCGCCTCTCATATCTAGTAAGGCCCAGGTGGGTTACAATGACGCGCACAGCTCGACCGTAAATATCGAGCATTGCATCAATGACACCACGGGGCTCACGGCCGGGGACACTTAAATCTACCAGACGAATCTCAGCAATGGGGTAGCGAGTAAGCAGGACATTGCCATAATAGCTATCCATTCGCTGTATAGTTGGGCCGGCTATAGCTTCCAGCCCCGTGGCCTGAGCCAGATACTCCATCTGCGCATCTTCAAGTCCACCCCCGGATTTGGATTCGACCTCTTGCAGTCCTACTACTTGGGCGTCAACTTCGAGAATGACTCGGCCAACCCGTCCGGGATCACGCCGACCGTCCGTGCCGACGCATTGATGAATATTGTAAGAAGCGACCGTGAGGGTATCAACCTCCCCTGCTGTGGCCACACTGTTGTGATCAGTTTTGCTCACCTTTCTCCCTTGGCAGATCTGAATCCATTCCCCAGTCCTGTTGTTTACCCTTTCTTTTTTTGACCGCCAGGGCAACAACGACAATTGCTCCCACCAGTACTGCCAGCAAACCTAAACTCTTTACCCCTGGTTCCCTGATCGCCACCTCCAGTTGGCGCTCAAAAACAGTAATGGCGATAATGCCTGGCGCCATTCCCAGGATGGTTCCTAGAACATACCCACGCAAGGGGATATGTAAGGCTCCAGCCACGATGTTCACTACAGTGTAGGGGGCCACTGGCAGAAGTCGAACGGTAAGCATGGTGACTAAGCCATGATCAGCAAGTCGACGGCTTATCCGGTCTAACCGGGATCCGGCTAAGCGGCGAACTTTGTCTCGGCCAAGAATATGACCGAGAGCATAGGTGAGTACCGCAGCCATGAGACAACCCACCAGGGAGTAGACAGCTCCTGCGACAGGCCCGAAAGCAAAAGCGGTTGCCAGAATCATCAAGGTCACAGGAACAAGAACCAGACTGCCAACAATGTAGCCTCCCAATATGATGAAGGGAGCCGAAGCACTGCCGCGGAGGTGGTCTATCCATCCGGTAATCCTCTCAAGACTAAGCCACTCTCCCAGGGGTGTCCAACGCCAGGCGGCCGATAGGGTCAGAAGCAACAGCAGGATGAGCCCTAGTCTCAGGAGACCATGTTTACCTGGCTTGCGAACCTCCTCTGGTATGAATTCCTCGACCAATTTTTCTGGAGACACGGGACTTTCAGGGTCGAACAAAGCGCTAGCCGGGAGTATCTTGTCACTCCACTCAGGCTCTTCCACCTTCATGTGAACAAGGGTTCGTTCCGAATCACCGAGTTCATCCATCACTTCTATGAGCGACTGTCTGCTCGACAGGATATCAGCTACCTCATCAGCTGATGCTCCTAAATGTTCGGCAACAAGTCGATTGCGAAAGTTGGTAATGGCCTTTTCGATGCGCTCCTCCCCCAGAGCTTCTATGGCAAGATCACACTCTGAATCTAATCCCATGGAACGATTGCTGATATTCGCCGAACCGACACGCACCAGCCAGTCATCCACCACCATGAGTTTGGCATGAACGATGATGTGCTCGTCTCCGAGCTCTGGAACAACGGGATAGTACACCCGCAACCGTTGGTGCCGGTCTCTCTCATTCAGTCGCTTTAAAAGTCGGGAACGAAGCGCCCCCATGGTGGACTCTTCCAGCCAGCCGGGGCATCGCCGTGGCAGAACCATGACGACTTCAGGACCGTCCTTTTCCTCTAGCCGGGCAGCGAGAGCATCAGCAATTTTCTCCGAGGTTAAATATTGGTTTTCAATGTAGATATATCGACGAGCTGCGGCGATGGAATCAATGTAAAGATTTTCCACCTCGCGTATGTCTTGTCTTTTCTCGTGAGCCGACTCTGTGCGGGCAATTCCGACTCTGACATTTTCCATATGGGCTGAGAGATCTGGCGGCCATGGATCGTTATCTTTTCTTTCGGGGGGCTTCAGTAGGTGCCCAGTGGCCCGGTGCCATCTTTCACGCACCAAGTCACCAAGTGCAGCGGCTGCTGGGCCACCCACCGCCATTTGTACATCATGTCTGGGAGGATAGTTGTGACCTAACGTATCCACCCGCCGGGGGTCTTTTACTCGGTGTTCTGTTGTGTCCCACCTGGATTTTGACAAATCTATGCCGCCGACAAAGGCCACTGTATCATCAACCACGACAATCTTCTGGTGGTGGGATGCACCAACGGGATGGTTTCCGTCGAAACGAAAATGCAAACGTCTGGGGACCTGCCGGTCTAGCTTTCTTTCAGGAAAAAGCTCCCTATCGAGGGCATAAATCACCGCGAAGTCCCAGACCAGTATGTGAATGTGCAGGTCTTTCCGGCGGGAAACCACCGTTATTAGAAAGTCCCGCAATTGCTCCGCATCATCTTGCGGTTTCTCATGCCGCTCTAACTTTATACGGCTGTCAAAATCCCAGCCGACAATAAGAACGGATCTCTGAGCTCGCTCCACAGCTGCCTTGAAAGCAACAAAATATGCTTGCCCATCAATGAGAAATGCCACCCTCTCCGCTGGTTCTATCCGCCAGCAGTTCTTCCCTTCGCAGAGAACTTGGTTATGATCACGTTTCTTTTCAGCCATATTTTCAAAGGGAGGATATAAGGCGATTCAAGGTATTGTGTGCATTTAGTACAATGCTTAACAGATTACAAATAACTTTTGTATTGTCTAAAATGGGGTATACTTGGCAGATGTCAAGGGAAAAGATAGGTGGCGCAGATTGCATGGGTGTTGATGAGCAGATTGTACATTTAGTCAAAGACCTGCCTGAAATTGAACTGGCTCGTGCCATGCTGACAACCGTGAGGGAACCCCTGGTGATCCTTGACGGACAACTGCGGATAAAATGGGCCAATGAGTATTTTTATACTGATTTTCACTTAAAGCCGGAGGAGACTGAAGGCAGATCGATCTATGAGCTTGCCGAAGGTCAGTGGAACACCGACAGAATCCGTGAGTTATTCGACAAGGCCGCTCAGGGTCGGGGCCGAGTCTCAGATTATAGGTTTACCCATTATCTAAAAGGTGGCGGACACAAGACTTTGAACATGAATGCAAGTACCATCTTTTCTGAGACTGGAGATCCTCAAGTGGTACTTCTATCGATTCAGGACGTTACTGAGAGAGCGGATAAGGACGAAGTTCAAAAAAGGCTAATTGAGCAGGTCCAAGACCGGGCCGTACACCTTGAAAAGGCCAAAGAAGAACTCCGTTCGGAGATTATTGAGCAGCTGGATCGAAAAGACGTCATTGTGCAAGCTCAAGAAGAGCTAGAAAAGAGTGAAGAGGATCGAGCAGCAGAACTCGTGGTGGCGAAAGAGTTGATAAAGGAAGAAATAATTGAACACCGGGAAATGGAAGATGAATTACGAGAAACAGGGAAAATCGTTCAGAAGCTGTCTTCGAAGCTTCTCTTTGCCATTGAAAATGAGAGAAAATCAGTTGCAAGGGAGCTGCATGACAGCATCGGTGCGAGTCTCACAGCTATTATTTACGGTGTGGAAGAGGCTCTAGAGAATGCGAGCGCTCAGCAAGCTACCCAGCTAAGAGAAGTCTTGAACATGACCAAGGAGACGGTGGAAGAGACGAGACGCATCAGCAGCAACCTACGGCCGTCCATTCTGGACGATCTGGGCATTTTGGCCACAATCAACTGGTTTATTCGTCAGTTTCAGAGCTTGTACGACTCCATCAACATCGAACAACTGATAGAAGTTCAAGAAGACGAAGTGGGCGAACACCTGAAGATTGCCATCTTCAGAATTCTCCAGGAAGCCTTGAACAACGCGGCCAAACACAGTGAGGCGGACACCGTGCGCGTATCTCTACGGCAGGCTGATGAGGTGTTGGAGCTGGCCATTGAGGACAACGGCAGAGGTTTTGACACGGCCTTACTTCATCAGGGGAAATCGAGAGCGGGCATGGGACTGGAGAGCATGAAAGAGCGAACGGAACTCTTAGGTGGGTCTTTTGCCATCGGGTCTAAGAGGGGAAAGGGAACTGTGATTCGGGCCTCTTGGCCCCTATCATCCATCAACCTTAGTAGGTAACCAAGCCTTTTTCAATGGCATAGGCGGTCAAGGCGGCCGCATTATGCAGATCCAACTTCTTCATAATATTGGACCGGTGTTTTTCTACGGTCTTCACGCTAATAAAAAGTAAGTCAGCTATTTCTTTATTCTTAAAGCCTTCACCGATGAGCTTCAGCACTTCCCTCTCTCTCCGGGTAATAGTCTCCCATGCGGAAGTGGACTTTATCCTCTGCCGCCCTTCCAGATACCCTTCCAGTACCTTGTCCGCAATACCGGGACTAAAGTACGGCTTTCCGGAGAATATACTTTCTATAGCCCTGAGTAACTCAGCGCGACCAGCGTCTTTCAGGCAGTAGCCATCCGCTCCTTCGTTGAAGGCTTCCAGTACATAGTCCTCATCCGTGTGGACCGTCAAGGCAAGGATTTTCGTCTCTGGAGATATCTTTTTGATATCCCGCATAGCCGACAATCCGTCAAGCCTCGGCATGGAGAGGTCGAGTAATATCAGGTCTGGCTTCGATCCTCTTACTACGCTGATGGCATCAAGGCCGTCCTCGGCCTCCCCCACCACTTCAAATTCGGGCTTCGATGCGAGCAAAGACTTCAGTCCTTCCCTCAGTATCCTGTGATCCTCGGCAATGACAATCCTTTTCTTCCCTCCCATACGTCCACCTCAAAACACTCTCTAGAGTCTTATAATAATTGCGACTTCTTGTATTCGTATTTTTAATAGTTTAGGTAACCTGTACTTGATTGGCAAGGAAAAATCACAGGTTTCAGATGTCCCCGCTGCCGCTTCGCTTCAGACGGGATATTCGACAGGTGTCAGGTTTCGTCACCCTTGCACCAAACACAACGAAGTTTGATCTGTCCCATGGAAAATCGCCCTGTCGAAGATCGCCCTCTACTGGGAAGAGGCAGGCTTTCCCTGGGTATCAAATACAGTCTATAACCCATACGAAACTTATCGCCAGTTTATTACAGTTTTAAAAGGAAAGGCCGGATTACGATGAAGGGCAAATTATCAATGACGTACTCTTAGAAAAGACGAAAGGGTTGCATGTCGCGCGTATTGATTGTAGAAGACAATACGAGGTTTAGGGAAAAATTAAGGGATAGTTTGGCCTCACGATTTTCCACTGTAATCTTTAGAGAGGCGGTAAACGGCAAACAGGCATTTCAGGAGATCGAATCCTCAAAACCGGTCTTTATTTGCATGGATATCGGTCTGGGTGATGATAACGGCCTCGAACTCACAAAAAAAATCAAGAACTTACATCCTGAAATTTCCATCATGATACTGACCAATTATGACTATTCCGAATATCGGGATGCTGCCTTTCAGAATGGAGCGGATTTCTTCTTGATAAAGGGATCGGCAACTATAGGTGAAATTGCGGAATCGTTGGAAAAGGTTTTATTTAGTAGAGATAAACAAAAGAGCGACAGATCCTAACAGGGTCAATCCTGTCTTGGCGATGCTTTAGCCAGGATGTTTCATGAGAGATCGGAAGTCAGAGGACTGAGGGCAGATTGCGGATTGCGGATTTGGAAATTAGAGAATTAGACAATTAGAAAATTAGGTAACCGCTTACCGCTTACGGCTTACTGCTCACTCTCTGCTCTTTTTACGATTTCTACGACTTCTACGGCTTTTACGACTTGAACGATTTTAACGAACTAGCTAGCGGACCTTGAAAGTGATCACACGCTGGATACCATGGAGATTCCTGCTCAAGCGGGCCGCACGATCTTACGGCATCATCGACCCAGTTTCCCTTCTGGCCCGATTGCGTCGCTTTGCCCAACCCTCGGAGGTTCAGGAACCAATAGAACTATTGCGGGCCGGCATCATATTTCACGCTCGAGGGCTCATAAACACCAAGGCAATACAACACAACCTCGATTGGGTTTGGCCTTACTGGGTGGAGAAACAGTTCAATCCCGACGATCCTTCATTCATTCCCAGGGCCTTTTCCTTTAGTCACGTAAATCTGACGCACCGGAACTGGACTGCCGTCGGCCAACCCAATCTTCCCATTTACCCAATTGTAGATCCACGTGGGCTGGTTACGCCTTTCCATGACGGCTGGTCCCTCGACTTTTGGATTATCTCCAGGAGTGGGGAAATGCTGCTCCCTTCCCGACTGGAGGAGGTACAACAATGGCTGGAATTCACACCCAATCTGCTGGTAAGAACGCAGTGTCGCTCGGATGGTCAGAGACTGGAAACCACGGCAGCATTGGAATTAGAGGGGACCAATCCCTACCTGAGGCTAGGTGTCGCGGCAAAAGGGCAAGACGGTGGATGGATAGCAGTTTCAATACGTCCCTATAATCCGGAAGGAGTTCAATTCATTGAGCAGATAGCCTTTGTTCAACAACAATCCAGGCTACTGGTCGACAACAAAATCTCGGTAGAGATGAGCGAACGTCCCGAGCGCGTGATTTTCTCCAGGTATGTTGATGGAGACGTTATCCACAAAGTGGACCGGTCTGAATCACAACGGCGAGTCAGCTGTTCAGTGGGCATGGCCACTGCTGCTGCCCTTTTTCCCCTGGCCAGCAAGGATGATAAGGAGATTGAGATACGTATACCTCTAGAGGGGAAAAAACATGGAGAAATCAATGCCGCTCCCCAGCCACAACAGTCCTGGGTGGCCTGTCTGGCCGAGACTGCAACCCTGAAAATACCGGATAGCAAAATCCAATTTCTCTTCGACGCAGCGGTGAGATCATTGGTTCTCCTTTCAGCGAAGGATGTGGTACCAGGCCCGTACACCTACAAACGCTTCTGGTTTCGGGACGCTTGCTTAATGATCAACGGACTGCTGGCACTCGGGTTTTCTGAAAGATGCCATCGTCTCCTAGCCACCTTTCTCAGCAGACAAAAACGTTCCGGCTACTTTCAGTCCCAAAAGGGAGAATGGGATTCAAACGGGCAAGTCCTCTGGATATTTGACAGGTTCCATCGACTCACCAGACACAACCTCGATGACAGCTGGATGAAAGCAGTTTTTAAGGGAGTGAACTGGATCAGAAAGAAAAGGGGTAGCAAGAAAAAAGGTGCGCAGCACCCTGGACTTCTCCCTGCCGGTTTCAGCGCAGAACATTTCGGGCCTAACGATTACTATTACTGGGATGATTTCTGGTCTATTGCCGGTCTCAAAGGTGCTGCCCGCCTTGCAGGCAACTTTTATTCACAATCAAAGAAAGAAGAAATCGAGGATCTTGCCTTCGATTTCGAGAGGACGGTCTTTGCCAGCATCGAGGCGATACCGGAGCGAAGAAGCCGTGGTGGCATTCCCGCGTCGCCAAACCGGCGTTTGGATGCCGGCGCCATCGGTTCGCTGGTGGCAGATTATCCCCTACAACTCACAGAGCCATATGAGCCGAAAATCAGTCGTACCATCGATTTTCTCATGGAACATTGTTTTCACTCCGGTGGCTTCTTCCAGGACATGGTCCACTCAGGAATAAACGCCTACCTGACATTATCCATCGCCCAATCACTGCTCAGATACAATGACTCACGTTATAGACCACTGATTGAAAGCGTGGCGCAACTGGCATCACCCACCGGTCAGTGGCCTGAGGCAATCCATCCCATCACCGGAGGAGGCTGTATGGGAGACGGCCAGCACGGCTGGGCCGCTGCTGAGTGGATTATGATGATGCGTAATCTCTTTGTAAGGGAGGAGGGAGATAGACTCATACTGGGATCCGGAGTTTTCTCCGAATGGTTGGAATCGGGTGAAGAAGTAAGTTTTGGACCTACCCTCACACCCTACGGCCGGGTGAGTGTGAACCTGCGCCAAGACAGAGACAGTCTGGCATTGAAGGTGGATGGCTCATGGTTTGATAAACCACCTGAGGTGGAGATCAAGGTGCCAGGGTATAAGGAAAAGACGATTACTGGAGTAAGCGGATCGTATCAGCTGGAGCCGTCTTAGCGATGTGGGATGTGGGACCTGAGATCTGGGATTGCGGATTGCGACTTAGCTGTCATCTGGCTTCGCCGTCATTAGGTCACTACGCTGCGCTGTCATTTATTGTAAGAGGTAAGAAGAGCGAGACGGGCCAGACGCGGGGTGAGACGAAAGAGGACAGACGACAGCAAGTCAAATAGTCAATTTGTCGAATGGTCAAATGGTTATGAATGGCGTTAATTGAGAATTAACGGTTTGCCTGTTCACCTATTTGACCAATCGACCTTTTGACAAAAATGTGAGCTGTGAGCTAAATTGACGACTTTAACGATTTGAACGGCTTGAACGATTTCAACGGTTTACCGTTTACGAATTCTACCATGTGGAGTACTTGATTCCATGAATATCTGCATGTTCACCAATACCTTCCTTCCCCACGTCGGTGGCGTGGCTCGCTCTGTGGCGTTCTTTGCACAAGATCTGTGCGGCCTGGGTCACAAAGTTCTCGTCGTTGCCCCCACCTTTCATGAGGACGCAGATTTTGGAGGGGAACATTACGAGGTGCTGCGGTTACCCGCCATCCAGAACTTCAACGGCAGCGACTTTTCTCTTCGCATTCCTATACCATTCATTATCAAGCAGAAAATAGATCGGTTCTCACCTGATGTCATTCACAGCCACCATCCCTATTTGTTGGGAGACGCCGCCATCCGGGCAGCCCGTACACGCAATCTGCCACTGGTTTTCACCCACCACACCCTGTACGAACAATACACCCATTATGTTCCTCTGGATTCAAAGACCCTGCGACACTTTGTCATTGAACTATCTACCGAGTATGCCAATCTGTGCGTCAAAGTAGTGGCACCCAGCCTCAGTGTGGCTCGCTTACTCCATAAGCGCGGAGTTGAAAAACCAATTGAAGAAATTCCCACCGGGGTAGACGTCCAGTTTTTCGATAAAGGCCAGGGAGAAAGAATCCGTCAGACCTATGGAATTCCCCAGGATGCCCTCGTCATCGGCCATGTAGGGCGACTGGCGCCGGAAAAGAACCTCACCTATTTGGCTGAAGCGGTAGCACTGTTTTTGGAGAGCTATCGTGATGCGTTCTTCGTAGTAGCCGGCAGTGGTCCCAGTGAGAGCAACATTAAAAGGATCTTCGCCAATAAATCTCTGAGCGACCAGTTACGTATGCTGGGAACAGTCACTGGCCAAGACCTGGCCCATGTGTATCAAGCCATGGACCTCTTTGTTTTCAGCTCAAAATCCGAAACCCAGGGGATGGTCCTGACGGAAGCCATGGCTGCCGGTACACCGGTGATCGCCCTCGATGCCTCCGGTGCACGGGAGGTTGTGGAGGATGGGCGAAACGGGCGCTTGCTTTCCGAGACTGCGTCACCGCAATCTTTTGCCCAGGCTATTCGCGAATTCAGCGAAGATGCCACCCAGGCCAAAGAGTGGCAAAAGGAAGCCTTGAAGACGGCAAACCGCTTCTCCCGTGAGAGGTCGGTGCAACGACTGGTCGGCCTTTACCAATCGATCCTTGGGTACGGAGCGGACCATAGGAATCATGAGCTCGTCACCTTTGACACTTTGACAAGGAGGCTAAGGGCCGAGTGGGAGTTGATCTCTGAAAAGACCAAAGCCGCCACAAAGTTAATCAAGGAAGGTAATAAAAGACTGGTGCTGCTTGAATAACTGTCTCAAAAGGGCTGTCCTAATCTTTGCAAAAAGATCAGCCTCAGTGAGTGGTTTATTGAACCTCTCAATCTGCCCCTTCCCGAGCACGCCTCTACAGAGTGCGAGCTTATCTTGATCCAGATCGATGGGTTGTAATACAGCAAGTTCAGAAGACTGGCTCGACTCTACCGGCATCAAGACTCGGGAGATTTTGTTATTTATCGCATTGAACCGCAGAAACCGCAGAGATAGCAGAGAGGGGAAAGGGATGTGAGATTCAGCATGGAGCAACGGGTTGGGGTCTTGTAAACCCATGACTCGTTTGCGCCTTTCTCAGTTCTGTAATGGAATCCTGATAAAGCCGGTGCAGGTTGCCCTGGTTGCTGACCATTACCCGGCTCAATTTGCCGAAATGAATCCGCAAGAATTCACTGGCTTCTTCCCAGGTGCCCTTTAACTCTTGCAGGTCCAGTTCTGCTTCTCTTATTATCGTCTTGAACACATCAATCATTAACGATTCGGTCATCCTGTTCACATCGCAATCTGAACTCGAACGTGGTCGCCGCATGAACTTTCTCCCTTTTTATTTATTGGCTTTTTTTACTGGTACAGCTAAACAATACAGAATTTCCCCTATTGAATTTATGTTGTTTTGGTAAGATTTCCCCATAGCTTATCCTGCGAACTTTGCTAAGGCAAATTAGAGGAGGCAACGGAAGGAGAAAAAATGACACCTTTCTGGCAGCGGATCATTCGTGCCGCCAAACTGGATGTGCATCTGTACGAAGAAGTTGAAGCAGACACAGGAGCACTGGCACAGGCCACGGCTGTCGTGGTTATCTCCAGCTTGGCCGCCGGCCTCGGTGGCATCAATGTGGCTGGAGGGTTGGGCGGTATTGCCCTGGGGACGTTGAGTGCGCTGTTAGGTTGGTATATCTGGGCCTACTTGACTTACTTTATCGGCACTAGGCTACTGCCTGAACCGCAAACCAGTGCCACCCACGGCGAGCTATTACGAACTATCGGATTTTCAAGCTCACCCGGTCTGATTAGGATACTGGGAATCATTCCCGGAATAACGGGGCTGGTCTTCCTGGTGGCTGGAGTCTGGATGCTGGTAGCGATGATTATCGCAGTCCGCCAGGCGCTGGATTATCGGAGTACAGCACGAGCCGTTGGGGTGTGCATCATAGGCTGGTTGATTCAGGCGCTTTTCATTATGTTGCTTTTCTGGCTCTTCGGGCCTGCCATTCCTGCCGGAAGCGTCTCCCCTTGACCGAGGAAATTAGCAGCAGAATTCCCCCTGGTGTCGTTTCAGATATCAACAGTCGACAGTGAACAGGCTCGGAAATCTAGCCCGGATGTTTCGTGAATTACCGTCCCGAGACCATGAAGATGGGCGTGCCACCTGGCAACCTCAGGGTGTTGGTTTCCGAGGCGTGCCTGAACGGTAGGTCGCAGGAGCCGACACCCGAGGACGCTAGGAAGGACGGCCACATCCGTGGTCGCAGCAGGTGATTCATGAAACATCCGGGCTAGGTCGATTTATCCTCTTAATGAGACTTCACTTTCTCTTTCACTCCTCCTACTAAGCGCAGGGTAAGGAAATTCAACAGGCTCAAGATAATCGCTATCTCTAATCTACTATAGGCCACTGCTATTCCAATGGCGCCGGTGTTCCAGATACTGGCTGCAGTTGCAGTGCCTTTGACGGTTGAATCTCCTTTGAGAATGGCCCCTCCTCCTATAAAACCAATGCCAGTAATGACTCCTTGCAGAACTCTACCTTCGGCTCCACTTGTATCCAACACATAGATGCCGGTGAGCATGAATCCGCATGCTGCTAGGGCCACAAGGGGAAAGGTTCGGAGGCCGAAATGCCTCTTGCTCGTTTCTCTGTCCCAACCAATGGGAAGGGCCAATATGTATGCGATGGCAAGATGATAAAGGTGCGAGAGAATCCGAGCCCAGTTAATGTCGATGGCAAACATAGCTTTTCCTGTCCTCTGTCAAATGCAGTGAGATTGATTTGTTGTCCCCCCCCGCACCTTCTCTCCAATATTACTTCGGCAGACCGGCTTTTCCTTCCCGGGCTAGTTGAACTGAGACCTTGCATCTTCGTAGGCTTGGCCCAAATCCTTCACTGCCTGGTCCAAACCCTCCTTGATCTCAGCCCAGGCTTTACCGCTCGAGGACTCTAATTGCGCCAGCTTTTTCTCTGCAGCCTCTCGCCTGGCTTCTAGATCATGTAAGCGGTGCTTCACTTTGTCCTTCACCTGGGCGCTCATCTCATCAGTTTCGACTCGCAGCTCGTATATTCTCTTTCGGTATTCGTCCAGTTTGGCCTGCATCTTTCTCTGATATTCCTCTTTCTGTTGTTTTGTGTATTCCACCGCAGTCTCATATGCCTCTTTTGTCTCTTTTTTGACGTCTTCCGAGGTAACCTTGCTCTCCTTGCTTTCTCCGCATGACAAGACAAAAAGAGACAAGCACATTGCTATCAAGATAACACCAGTATGTTTCATCCCGTCATCTCCTTGCCAGAAACGAGCCTTACTGACCTAGGATCTGAACAAAATTGGCAAAATGCCCGATCTTGCTTATCAATATCCCTTCAGTACCACGACGGACGACTCGTTTTTCTCATCCAAGGCGAGACCTATGATTTTCATCTCCCGCATCGTTAGCTTTCTTTCATAATTCTCTAGTGAACACCTCTGTTGATCCCAAACACTGGTGAGTTTCTCCAGATTTTCGGAATTAATTATTTTTCTATCTCTACGAGTTCAATTTCGAAGGTAACTTTCCTTCCCGCCAATGGATGATTGGCGTCGATTGTCAACATGTCCTCGGCGACATCGGTGATTTGAGCTCGAACGTTTTCTCCCTCCTCTACGTGAATCTCCAGGAATTTGCCCACTTGTGGGTCAATATGAGATGGTAGTTGATCTTTGCCGATGGTGCGCACAAGATCTTCCCGCCGTTCACCAAAAGCATCTTCCGGTTCCAAAGAGACCGTCTTTGTATCGCCTTCTTCCATTCCCACCACAGCATCCTCAAAAGCCGGAATTAATGTGCTCTCCCCGATAGTAAATTCAACCGGTCCAGTCTCCCGGGAAGACCCAATGGGTGTGCCGTCTTCCAGATAGCCATTGTAATGAACTCTTACGATGCTGCCCGCAGCTGCCTGTGATTCTGCCATGAGCTTACTCCTTTCATGATCTTCCAGCGAAATAATAACCTCACTGTCTTGTTGGTGAAAAATTAATAAAGAGATCTGGATTAAAGCAGGGATGGGGCAGGAATACCATGGGGTATAGTCTGTATTTCTAGGTGAAAACTTACTCGCTAAGCAGTGTCCATCTACTCCTTGCCACTTTCCTCCGATGCTATTTCCTCTAGAGTTCGTCCGCTGAGAACAGATTTTGCCTCTGTCCTCGTTGGGTTGCGGCCGGCATCGGCCGCCTCATCCTTCTTCTTGATCAACAACCACCTGTCGTCACCGGTGCGGATAAGAGCGTAGCCCCCCCGTACTTTTTTGCCCTCCAGCCATACCTCAACTTTTCCATCTTCCAATGACTTTTTCATGGAGGCACCGTGGCCCGTCTTCTCGCCTCTCAGGTTCCTATAAGGGCCGGTATCCCATACCAACACCGTACCGGCGCCGTATTCCCCCTCAGGGATCACCCCTTCAAAATCTCCATACTCCAGCGGATGGTCTTCGGTGGGCACGGCAAGTCTTCTTTCTCTGGGGTCGGTAGAGACCCCTTTGGGAACGGCCCAGGATTTCAGTACTCCATCCACCTCGAGACGGAAGTCGTAATGGAGCCTGCTGGCATCGTGTTTTTGGATGACAAACATCGGTTCAACGGATGATTTTTCCTTTTCGCCCTGAGGTTCACTGGTCTTGCGGAAATCACGCTTTTCCCGATACTTTTTCAGGGAGTCATCGGTATCCATGGCTTTGCTCCTTCCAAAAAGTTCACACCGTCTATGCTTGGAGTACATTATTTTTCTTTATTATATACACTTTCAAATGCGACCTGCACCTAGGTAAAATTTTGTATTTCCGGGTACGTTTCTCTGTAAAAGAGCATGGCGCATAGGGCATAGAGCATGGAGTTTTGTTAATTAGTTGATGAGAGAATTACTCAATTCGTTCAAATCGTAGAAATCGTAAAAATCGTAGAAGTCGTCTATTTAGCTCACAGCTCACGGTTTCGTCAATTGGTCGATTAGTCAAATGGTCAAATGGTTGAATAGTCAAACCATTACTTTGCCGCTGAGGCGATTCAGACCTATTTGACCATTCGACGAATTAACGATTTGACTTGCTGCCTCCTGCTCGCTGTCAGCTGCCAACTCTACTCTATCCTCTACCCTTTGCCATCTAAACATACATCCAACAATCGCTGGCAATACAGGATCTCACCCATATAATTCTCATCTTTTTTCTGGTTTCCTGCTGGATATGATAAGGTAGTGGAGGTCTATATCATCCAAGAGGCAAGGAAAGAACAGCAGGAGTATGGTATGAGTGACCTTGTAATCGTCTCCAATCGGGGACCCTTCAGCTTCTCAGAAGGTTTCATCAGGGAAGCGAAAAGATGTTTGAACCGAGGGAGAAAACCCACTCCTCCGAAATTTGGCGCCGGCGGTCTGGTGCAAGCCATGTCCAGTCTGCTGAAACCTGGAAAGTGGAAC
>JAJDNB010000131.1 GCA_022340905.1 Deltaproteobacteria bacterium
CTCAACCCCGAGTCGGGTAATGGCACGGATCTCTTTTTCCAGTACTTCCGGAGGCAGTCGATAGTCCGGAATGCCCAAACGCAACATGCCTCCAGCAACTGACTGAGCCTCAAATACCGTTGAGGCATATCCCTCCAAGGCGAGAAAATGAGCGGCAGTGAGCCCCGCAGGACCGGCGCCGATGATGGCCACCTTCTCATCCCGCTTGGCAATCTCAGGCACAGGAAGATCTTCAATGTCCACCTGATCAGCCACAAACCGCTTGAGTGCACAGATGGAAACCGGCTCATCTACCTGACCCCTCCTGCAGGCGTTCTCACAGGGATGGGGGCAAATTCGCCCAATGGTTCCAGGAAAGGGAAGGGTGCGGAGAATGACCTCCATGGCCTCCCGGTATTTGCCCTGCCTAATCAGGGCTACGTAGGCATGGGCGTTGACATTATTGGGACAAGCATTGGTGCAGGGGGAGCAATCTCGTTTGTCGATCCTGTATCCACCCGGGATGGCCTGGGCGTAAGGCTTGTAAGTGGCCTTTCTCGATCCCACGGCCTCATCGAACTCACTGGGCATGGTCACCGGACAAACCTCAGCGCAATCACCGCAACCGGTGCACCTATCCAGGTTAATGTAGCGAGGCTGTTTGCTCACAGTGACCAGGAAGCGGCCCGCCTCCCCAGATATGGACTGGACCTTTGCAAGGGTCAGAAGTTCGATGTTGAGATGCCGGCCGACCTCGACCAGTTTTGGCGAGATGATTCACATGGAGCAATCGTTGGTGGGAAAGGTCTTGTCCAACTGAGCCATTGCGCCGCCGATGGCAGGACTCTTTTCAACCAAATAGACCTTGTAGCCTGAGTCTGCTAAGTCAAGGGCTGCTTGCATGCCAGCGATGCCGCCGCCCACGACCATGGCCGACCCTACTGTAACGTCAGCCTTGCCTTTTGCCGCTTTGTCCATGGCCTGACACACCTCTGCTGGATCGATTCTCATCAAAAAAGTGAAGTTTTTCACTATATCCAAAGCTCAAGGTAAAATCAATAGGATCATAGTATAAAGTTAGTCCAAAACACCTCTGATCAAATGCCATTCAGGCTCACCGGTCACATGGGCCAGAGCATATTTAAATAGTTTTGTTCTGTCTAGATGGTCAGGGTTTTTGGAGTATTGGAATATTGGAGTGTTGGGAAAAGCCAAGACCCTGTTTCGAGATTCAATTAGTCCTTTCATTTCTCCATTACTCCAGCAGACTTCCCCATGAAGGGGAGATCAGGAAGGCTTCTCCGAGGGGGCCTCAATGCCAGGCTGGCGCTCCCTGGATTTTTTATTGAAACCGCTCTTCTTTCCAGGGGTCTGCAGAGTTGCTGTAGCCTCGTCTCTCCCAGTAGCCGGGCTCATCCTCAGCCGTAAACTTGACTCCTTCAAGCCACTTGGCACTCTTGTAGAAATAGCGGTCAGGCACCAAGGCTCGCACGGGGGCGCCGTGGGATTTGGGCAGACTTTTACCAAAAAAACTATGAGCCAGGATCACATTTTTTTTCTGGGCCTCCACCATGGAAATATTGCTGGTATAGCCGGCGGCTGCTTCGAAGATGACGAAGCGGGCATCTTGTCTAAGCTTGACCAGATCCATGATTGTGCTCAGTCTGACACCACTCCACCTAGAATCCAGTAGGGTCCAGCCGGTTACACAGTGGACGTCGCAGGTGAGCTCTATCTGCGTCAGTTCGATCAGTTGTTGAAAGGTCAAAATAGTAGGTTTTTCGACCTCGCCATGAATTCGTAAACGCCAGTCCTGGCGATTGGTATTGCCCTGCATTCCACCCATATCATACAGTCTTTTTACCGCCTGCTGGCCTGGAGGAATGCGCGGTCTACCATCGGGCCTTGTTTGGGCTGCGAGGGCGCTGCTTTCTGGGGCAAGGAGTTTGACAAACACCCCAGGCAAACTGATGCTTACCACCGAGCCACCAGCTTTGGCCAAAAAGGTTCGTCTGGATAATTTCTTAGATACGTCCATCATTGACATCCCTGTAGGCATCGGATGTTCATACTTTCTATAATTCTAACCGACAGCGGCAGGCAGTTCCAGAGATGGAGAAACTTCTGACGAGGTAACAGCCTGTGGAGAAGGGGCGGGGATGATGCAGGGGACCCTGGAGGATAGAGAGCAAATTAAAATATGCGAGCTAGTATTTCGCCTCCGGGTCGTAGAGAAGAGACAGTTTTTGGCGATAATGACTTATCTCTGCAAGGCGACGGA
The DNA here is from genome assembly GCA_022340905.1 of Deltaproteobacteria bacterium. Lineage (GTDB taxonomy): Bacteria > Desulfobacterota > Syntrophobacteria > BM002 > BM002 > BM002. The sequence continues at coordinate 2,261 of JAJDNB010000131.1, forward strand.
CGAACTCCCTCTGTGTCTTCGGATGTTCTTCTTCGAAGCACTCGTAGTGCAAATCACATAAAAACCAGGTACAGATATACGGTCTGTGAATCCGGGGCAGGACACAACCCTGCTCGGCTAGATAAAGACACGGATCATCACTTTTGGTGCGGGTCTGGGTGTGCGGAATTGAGGTGGCAAGGGAGTGCAAGTAGAGAAGATCTGTTCGGTCAAAGAAGATGCTGGTGGCCTGACAGCAGGGATCCTGGCAACGGTTAAAGCTGGTTTCTACGTATCGTTGAAAAAGAGGATCGAGCCACTGCAGATTCTCTTTAATGATTTTAGCGCAAGACCGTGCAGAGCGTGAGATCTTGTTGCTGCTCCCTGTCAACCAGGAGGAGATAATCCTATTGCACTGCTGCCAGACTAGGGGTGAAAGGGGACGCCTGACCTCTTCATCTGCGAGTAACCGATTTGCTTCATTCCTCGGATGCATCGTCTTCGCCAGCCAAACCGTATTTGGCAAGACGGTAGCGAAAGGACCGAAAGCTTATACCGAGCAGTTCGGCTGCCTTCTGCTTGGCACCACGGGTTCTGTCCAGTGCCTGCTGGAGCAAATCCTGTTCGAGGCTTCCCAGGACATTGTCCAAATCGACGCCCTCGTGAGGCAGGGTTAAGGATACGGTGTTAGCTTTAGGTCTCACCTGGGTTTGCTTGAAGCTAGACAAGGTAAGGCTGTCGGGCAAAACTATGTTGGAAGACTCCAGGGCGACGCTCCGCTCAATGATGTTTTCCAGTTCTCGAATATTGCCGGGGAAATTGTAACTCTTGAGGATATCTAGGGCAAAAGAAGAGATCTTTCTTATGTCCTTGTCCATTTCCTTGCTGTACTTCTCGAGAAAATGTTGGGCCAAAAGAGGAATCTCATCTGGACGCTCCCTCAGAGGTGGCATGTGTATGTTGATAACGTTCAGTCGGTAGTACAGATCTTCACGAAATTGTCCCTCCATCACGTCACGTTCAAGATCGCGGTTGGTGGCACTGATAATTCGTACGTCTACAGATATCTCATCACTGCCACCAACCATCTTGAACGTTTTTTCCTGGACAGCCCTCAAGAGCTTGACCTGAACCGGTGGAGAAAGCTCGGCAATTTCGTCTAAGAAGAGGGTTCCCCCGTGGGCCGCCTCAAAAAGGCCACTTCGGGTTGCGGTGGCACCGGTAAAAGACCCCTTTTTATGGCCGAAGAGCTCACTTTCCATCAAGGTTTCTGGTACGCTACCACAATTAACCGTAACGAATGGTCTGTCATTTCGGGGGCTCTCGCGATGGATTGCCTTCGCAATCAACTCTTTGCCTGTACCCGACTCGCCAGTAATAAGAACGTTACTGGTGGCGGCAGCAATCCGGGGAAGGAGTTCCAAAATTTTTTTGATTTCCGGGCTATCGCCCACGATGCCGTGGTAGTTGATGCCAGCGGTAGCATCCCGTTCTTCCACCTCCTGGGATTCTTGCGCTTCGGCGGTTTCCAATGCATCCCGAATGACCGCCTTGATTTCTCGCACTTTAAAGGGTTTGGGTAGATAGTCATAGGCACCCCATTTCATGGCCTCGACGGCTGTGGAGGTGCTCGCGTATGCAGAGATCAGGATCACAATTGTATTCGGATGCAGCTCTTTACATTTCTTTAATACCTCGAGACCGTCAATTTCCTTCATGCGGATATCGGTGATCACCAGATCAAAGTCACTTTTTTTGAGCAGATCGATGGCCTCACCACCGCTTGCCGCAGTGGCCACCCGGTATCCTTCTTTGTGCAGCATGATTTCCAAAAATTCTCTCATGCTGTTTTCGTCGTCGACCACAAGGATGTTGGCCATGGTGGTTCAGTCTCCTGTCATGGCATTGCGATTTCTGATATGGAATAGGTCAATCAATAAAAATTTTCTCGGTATGAATGTGACACTTTAGTATTGCGGACGCCAGAATCTCGGGATCCGGCCTTCGCTGCCCTTGGTTTTCTTTGCAAGAATGGTACCTAACCGGCAGGACTTCAGTCTCTAAAGATTACCTTGCCGTCTCGAAGGACCACGACCGCACATCCCTTAAGCTTCCAGCCGTGAAAAGGGGAGTTTCTGCTCTTGGAGCGAAACAGATTGACGTCGACGGTGAACTCACGGAGAGGATCAATAAGAGTGATGTCGGCCTGAAGGCCCGAAGAAAGTCGGCCCAGTTCAAGCCCGAGAATTTTGGCAGGATTGCACGTCAGTTTGCTCAAGGCCTCCAAAGGACTCAAAATTCCCTTTTCCACCAGCTGGAGAGTCAATGGCAAAGCGGTTTCCAGGCCGATCATCCCAAAAGCTGCATAGTCGAATTCCACATCCTTTTCTATGGTGCTATGAGGAGCATGGTCGGTGGCGATGGCGTCGATGGTGCCGTCGGCAAGGCCCTGGAGGATTGCTGTCAGGTCCTTGGAAGAGCGAATTGGTGGGTTTACCTTCAGGTTGGTGTCAAAATCTTCGAGTGCTTCGTCAGTCAGAGTAAAATGATGGGGGGTGGCCTCAGCGGTCACCCTAACGCCACGGGCCTTGAACTGTCTAACAAG
>JAJDNB010000141.1 GCA_022340905.1 Deltaproteobacteria bacterium
CGGATATCCAGGCCACGCTCTCCACCTCAATAGGATGCAACAAAAAAACACACGCTGCAACCCAGGCTCCTGGAATCCTTAACATAAGCAAGATGCGCCACAATAGCAGAGCGTTCAGACAGTGCAGGATAATATTAGTTATGCGGTACCCTAAAGGATGATCTCCCCATATTTGATACTCTATCCAGAAGGTAGTAAAGGTCAAAGGATATACTTGCCGACCTGGAATGGAGCGCGGATTGCTCCACATCTGCCATAATCCCTTTAGACTTTTCAAATTAGCGTTATTAACGATATGTGCCTCATCGTCCCAGATGAAGCCGCCTTTCATTGCCGGCAGGTATACTGTAATGGCAGCACCAATCAGTAAAATGATCAGTAAGGCCTGCTTGTATTTCAATCCAATGCTCAACATGGCTTCAGTAGGTGATCCTTCCTTGCCAAATATATGGAAAATAAGAAACTCCATGTTGCCGCAAAAGGTTGTGGCCTGGAATGACCTGGGTCGGTAAGGGGAAAGAGTTGCCAGATGAAAGTCAACCGGCGTGCTTGTCCACTTGCATCCTAAATTTTCGGAACAGTCACCTACTATATACCGAATTTTTTCAGTTGGTACCTCAGGCTGTCATAACTTATATTTAAGAGTTTGGCTGCCTGGGTCTTGTTGTGGTCCGCCTTCTCCAGTGCTTGAAGGATCAGATCCTTCTCCAGCTCCTCAAGGGAAATACCGGTCTCAGGCAGAACAAATCTGCCGTTGGAAGATTGCTCTGCCATCATGGTCGAACGAGATATCCAAGATGGAATATGTTCGGGAAGTATCTCCTCCACATTCTCTAACACAACAACCCTCTCCACTAGGTTTTTTAATTCTCTGACGTTTCCCGGCCAAGCGGAATTAACCAATATCTCCTCTGCTTCAGGGGAAAACCCTCGTATCCCAGTCTTCTTGTACTTGGTTGCAAAGTGCGAGAGGAAGTATTGGGCGAGGAGTGGGATGTCGTCCTTTCTCTCTCTGAGTGGTGCTATGTGGAGGTAAAAGGCACTGAGCCTGAAGAATAGGTCTCTCCTGAAATCTCCCTTCTCCACTGCCTGAGAGAGATTTCTGTTACTCGTGGCCAGCACGGTGACATCTATCGGTATCTCCGATTTTCCTCCAACCCGCCTGATCGTTCTTTCTTCCAAAACCCGCAGCAACTTGGTTTGGAGATCAGGTTTCATGTCACCAATCTCATCCAGAAGTATGGACCCTCCCTTTGCATCTTCGAAAAGCCCCACTTTATCGGACTTTGCATCGGTAAATGAGCCCTTCTCGTGACCAAACAGTTCACTTTCCAGAAGGGTCTCCGGCATGGCAGCACAGTTTACTGAAACAAAGGGCGACCGCCAGGAATCCTCGGTGCCGAACATTAATCTATGTATGTGCCTGGCCACAATCTCTTTGCCAGTTCCACTTTCCCCGGTAAGCAGGACGGTTGACACGCGAGCCTGGGCTATCTTCTCGATTTTCTCCTTCAGTTCCTTTATGGCTCTTGATTCACCTACCAGCTCTCTGTCAAATACCTCAGAATAGGCTTTCCTGAGGTATTTCACCTCTTTTTTGAGATTTTCCTTTTCTATGATGTTACTGAGAACGATCTTTACTTCGTCCGTATTAAAGGGTTTGGTCAAATAATCCACTGCGCCGAGTTTCATGGCCTTGACCGCGGTCTCGGCAGTGTCGTCGGCCGTCAACATGACTACCTGGGTTTTTATCTCCATCCCTCTAATATCCTGCAGTATCTCAATCCCGTCCCGGCCTGGCATGGAGATGTCCAGCAGCAGAAGATCCGGGTTATACGATTCGATTTTATTGATCACATCATCTGTTTCTGTTTCCTCGTATACCTCGTAACCTTCTTTCTTCAAGGCCCGGGAGAGCACTGAGACAATAAGTCCATCGTCATCCAAGAGGAACACCTTTCCCTTTCTTCTCATGACTTCTGTTCCTTTCCCTTGCTGTTCACGTTGAGAAAGATGTTAAACGCCGTGCCCTTTCCTGGCTCGCTTTCCAAATCCATATGACCACCGTGCTGTTCTACGAGTCTCCTGGTGATGGACAATCCCAAGCCGGAACCTTTTCTCTTGGTGGTAAAGAATGGCTGGAAGACCTTGCTTATCAAGGTCTTGTCTATGCCCTTGCCAGTGTCGGAGATGGTAATCTGGATGGAATTGAGCTGTGCATCATAGAAAGTCTTGGTAGCCAGCATGCCACCATCCGGCATGGCTTCGATGGCATTGAGCAGAAGGTTTAAAAATACTTGTTGCATTTGCATGGGATCAGCCATGGCTTTGGGAATATTAGGATCAAAGTCTTTGAAAACATTTATTGCCGATGAGCTATTTGCCACCACCGAGGGATGCCTCAAGGCGAAGACAATGGACTTATCGAGGATTTCATTGATGTCCACCAGTGTCAGTTGCGGTTTGGGCGGTTTGGCGAAATTGAGAAGGCTCTTGAGTAAAATTTCGATTCGTTTAATTTCCTCTACCGCCTGAGTTACTATGCTCCTGTCCTCCTCCGCCATATTTGCATCACTGGCCAGGACTTCCACCGAACCCTTGATCCCTGCAAGAGGGTTCTTGATTTCATGAACCAGTCCTGTGGCCCACTCGCCCACCATCTTCATCTGCTCTGCCCGTTGTAGTGCCTCCTCCACCTTTTTGCGCTCAGTTATGTCTCTGATCACATGGATTATGCCAATTATCTCATTGTTGTTGCCAAAACGGGGCATGGCCCTTACTTCAAGGTACTTGTTCAAATGGGGTTCAAACATTTCGAAGGAGGTAGGTTGCCCTGTCTCCAAACAACTGCAACTCAGGCAGTTTTTAGGTGGTCCGTCCTTTCCGTGGTAGTAAGCGTAGCATTTTATTGCCCGGGTAGTTTCGAGGGAAGGGAGTTTAAGGATCTCGTGGGCCGCCTTGTTGGCCCTTATAATATTGAAATCCTTATCATGGATTGTGATCATGTCGGTGATGGTATCAAAGGTATTTTCCCACTCTATCTTGGATTGGAGAATCAAGTTCTCCATTTTTTTCCGATCCGAGATGTCTCGGTCCACCGCCAGAATGTATTTGCGCTCCATGAACTCCAGCAATCCCGCATTTATTTCAACTGGAAATACGGTGCCGTCTTTCTTGACGTGGTTGATCTCTGCCTGAACCCACTCTCCCTGCAAAATACGCTCGATGCGGTCAGGTGCATCTGTAGCCGCATGCGGAGCATCAAGATCCTTTACCAGGTTGAGCTTAAGCAACTCCTCGAGGGTGTATCCGTGCATCTCCGCTGCCGCCGGATTGGCGTCCACAATTCTGCCTGGTTCAGGTCCCTCCGCTTCTACAATAAATATGGCGTCCCCTGCACTTTCGAAGAGAGTTCGATAGCGGTGCTCGCTTTCTCTAATCCTGTGCATGTGCTCTTTTAGCGAATCTGACATCTCATTAAAGGAAGCCGCCACTTGCCCAAACTCGCCCTTTAACCCCACTATTTTGTTATCCAGATCTCCATCTGTTATCTTGCGCGTTGCCCGCAGCAGGGTGTTGCATGGTCCACTAACTTTTTTTATTAAAACGAATCCCACCACAGCGGCAACTATGGGACCGAGCACCACCAGAGCGTAGAGCACGTTTTTCGTCATAGAGATGTCTCGGTAGGACGATTGCGTTCTTTCGGCCAGCTTGGCACTTGTGGCGTGCACCATTGTATTGACTTCTGCCACCAGCTGTTCCGCTGTATGGAAGGCCTTGTCGAATGCCAGTTCCGTCCTTTGGCGACCAGCCCGTATGGTCAAGAATCTACTCAATGATTCTTTATATACATTGATGTCATTTTGTAAGCCGTAAAGTCTGCTGAGCACATAATGTTTGGAGGCTGAATTTTTTCCTGTCAACATCTCGGGCGACTGATGACAGGCCATGCATCGTGACATCATGTTATCGAGATATCTGACATTTTGAACAATCGTATCAACACTTCTTTCGTGACTTGTATTTTTTAGACTTAAATCTGACTGTACCTTTTTCAGATAGATCAACAAATGTTCCCGGAGAAGTTCAATTTGATGAAGTGATATCACATAATTCAGTTTGGAAGTTGCGTGTTCCATGCTGACGATGACATAGGCACCGACCACGGTGTTGATCAAACAAAAGATAATAACGGCCGTAATTATCAACTTTTTCATTATTGATTCCGATAATTATAAGTGGAAAGATTCAATCCTATTTGTTTCACATATTTATATACGCCGGCGTAATCTGCATTTGTTGTCTCGATGAATCTTTTGGCGCCAAACTGCCTTAACACACTTACACCCTCTGGGTCCTTGTCCATAGTGAGGAGAGCCTTTTTCAGCTCACTTTTGATGTCACCGTCAAAATCTTTCCTTATGGCCAAACCGTTCTCGGGCACATCGGGCGATCTCGCCAGGACAACCAGTTCCTGGGTGAGCCTCTTGTCTCGAGCGGCAAGCCTGGCAAAAACAGTATTTTTGGCCGCGCAGATGTCGGCCCTTTTATCTAGCAGGTCGTAAATCGCAGCCTCGTGGGTACCAGCAAAATAGGTTTCCCCCAGAAATTTCCGGTAATCGTCAATGCCGTTTTCTTCGAAGTAGGCGAGAGGGAGAAGGTAACCGGCTGTGGTTGCCCTGTCCACAAAGGCAAAGACTTTTCCCTTCATGTCTTGAGCAGTTTTGATGCCTTCGTCCTTCCTCACCATAATCATCCCGTAATAGGTGGACGTACCGTCAGCCATCTCTGGTCTCGCAATGGGCTCAACCCCTAGCTTTACATGGGCTAGGGCGTAAGAGAAGCTCCCAAAAAAAGCACCGTCCAACCCGGCTGAGACGAAATTATCGATAATGTTCCCATAGCGGGTGAGAACCTTTAATCTTATATCCGCCCCTATTCTCCTTGAAAGGTAGTCGGCAACAGGCTCATACCGGTCCAGCTGCGTAAAAATGTTGCGCTCTGGAATGAGGCCAATTGTGAGTGATGGTCTTGCCGCTGCTGTCTGGGTTTCGGTAGTTGGGCTGTTATCCTTCTGCTTCTCACTGCAACCTATCAAGGCGGTAAGACACAGACAAACCAAGATGAGTAGTCTCTTCATCACCGTAATGATCCCTTGTCTCTTTGACTGTCAGTATGATCAAGGGGCCATCACATTTTTGCTGCGGTTTGTCAATAACCATCTCGCCCTGCCGGTAATGCAACCGTAGTGAAAACTGAAAGGTTCAACCGAAGACGATGATCATTTGGAGCTCTAGCCCGGATGTTTCATGAATTGGTGTCGCGAGACCGCGAAGATGGGCGTGCCACCGGGAAACCGCAGGGTGTTGGTCCCGAGGCGTACCTGAATGGTACGTCGCAGGGGCCGGCACCCGAGGACGCACGGAAGGGCGCCCATATCCGTGGTCGAAGTAAGCGATTCATGAAACATCCGGGCTACCCGTGAAGTCCCCTAGCACCGTAAGCATATCATTTCCTACCAATAAAGGCTATGGGGGAGCACGGCCCTGATTCACCTGCAAGGCATCATCTGCCGTTCGACAGGCTCAAGGTTCTGAGCAGGGTCGAAGGACTCACGGCCCTGAGCAAAGTCGAAGGGCGGTGTTGCCTTCGATCGCTCCTCCTTGCGGCGTATTGCCCCATACGCCTCGGTCGTCGCTCCTCGGCGCCATGAGCCTGTCGAATGGCATCTAATACCTTGCTGGTGATCAGGAATACTCCATAAGCATTTGATTTCAGTATTAGACGGCGGATTTGGGACAGCAACCGTCATTGCCAAACCGACTACCAATAGAAACGGACCGTAACCGATTAGCGGGAGACAACAGATTGCTGGGCTTCATCGTCAACCATCTCAACCTGCTCTTCATCGAGGTTGAAAAGCCTGTGGGTGATGTCTAGGTAAAAGTCCTTCCTAGCCCTGGCGCTGGTGCGCTTGAGAAAGAGGATGGGATCATGGAGCAGTTTGTTTACAATCGATCGGGTGAGAACATCAATGGCTTCCATTTGCTCTTCAGGAAGAGAATGCAAGTTACCGTAAGTTCTAAGGATTTCTGTATTACGAATTTCCTCAGCCTTCCGACGAAGGGAGACAATGGTGGGGACAACCTCCAGGGTGCGCAGCCAGCCCTCAAATTTCAGAGCCTCAGCCTCAATTATATGCTCGGCTCGGGTCGCCTCTTTTTGTCGCTGGGAGAGATTGATCTCCACGATACTCTGGAGATCATCTATGTTGTAGAGATAGACGTTGTCGATCCGGTTAACCTCTGGATCAATATCCCTTGGTACTGCGATATCAATGAAAAAGAGCGGCCGGTTGCGGCGGCCTCTCATCTGTGTCCTTACCTGCTGAGCACTGATGACTGGTTCCGGAGAACCTGTGGAGCTGATGATGATGTCCACTCGACTCAGCTCTTGGCCCAGTTCTTCCAAAGGTACGGTGTTTCCCTTAAATCTTCTGGCCAGTGCCAGAGCTCGGTCCAGAGTGCGATTGGCCACAACAATCTCGCTCACCCCTTGGCCTAAGAGATGTTCGGCTGCCAGTTCCGCCATCTCACCCGCGCCCACTAGCATAGCCTTTTTGCCCTGCAGATTATTGAATATCTTCTTGGCAAGCTGCACCGCAGCATAGCTGATGGAAACAGCACTGCTGCCGATCTGGGTCTCCGTACGCACTCTCTTGGCTACTGAAAATGACCGGTGCAGCAACCGATTGAGAATCACCCCTGAGGTCTTGGCCTCAACTGCGTCCCGGTAAGCCCCTTTGATCTGGCCGAGTATTTGTGGCTCTCCCACTACCATAGAATCCAAGCTGCATGCCACCCGAAAGAGGTGTTTTACCGCTTCATGGTCCAAGTAGATGTAAAGATAGGGTTTCAGCGCCCCAGGGGTTTCATCATAAAGAGCAGCCAAGTGACGGACCACCTGGCCTATACCCTGATCAAGGGTTGAGGTGGTAAACAGTACTTCCATGCGGTTGCAGGTGGAAATAAAAAAAGCCTCCTTTACCTGTGGAAGCTTTTCAATTTGCTCCAGGGGAGCGGTACCGTCGACACAGACAGCGGCGAATTTCTCCCGTATTTCAACCGGGGCAGTCTTGTGGTTCAAACCTATAAGAACAATACGTTCCATGCTTGCTAAACGTTCCTGGGTTTTACACCACAAAGAGCACAAAGATCACGAAGGAAATTTCGATTATGTAACGAGTCCCCTGGAGTTCTTCGTGGCCTTTGTGGTTTTGCTCGGCCTTGGGTCTACCTAATAATACTGCGATAATATATCAATAAGCATGCCAGAAGGCTAAATGACACAGTTAATAAATAATTTTCACGGCTTAACAATATTAGAGCTACTCTTTGGTGGTGGATACCTGGTGAAATCACCAAGCCCAAACGGTAATCTCACCGAGAGTGAAGATGGCGGTAGAGACTATCTGGAAAAAACGGTTGTTTTGAAAAGGGGGGTGCGTTTCAGCCAAAAATTCTATCTAAAGGGAGCAGTAAATCCTTGCATTTTGCGAACATCAGGATCATGGAAGAATTTGAACCTAAACAAGGCCTGAAAACCATGGCAGTCCTTACACATAATATCTGGAGAGCGTGTTCTAAGGAAACTATTCGTAGCATTTCCTTCGAGATTTACGCCCACACCCTTACTGGCCTTTGTCGGGTCCCACTGGTGAGCATTGTGGCAGGATGCACAGGAAATATTGCCGGCCAACACCGGTTCTGCCGACAGGGGGTCAAAAAGCGGAAGAAACTTCTCCCCGCTCTTAATCTTCCCGGAAAGATTAACAATTTCCTCTTGTGGGTGATTGGCAACGAGAGGAACTTTGTTCCAGGCAACACCATTTTTCGAATGACAGGAATAGCACATCCTTTCTGTTACGTTTGTACCCAAACCAAATTCCTGGGCCCACAGTTTGACCTTGTTTTTGCTGTTATGAACGAGGTGACAGACGCCGCAGGTTCCAGACTGAGCCGGAGTTTGCCCTATGATGTTTCTATGATTGGGTGCGGTTATGAGGAGGTCATGATCAGTTTTTTCTACAAGAGCCTTGTTTGGATGGCAGTTTGCACACAGAACAGGTACCGGTGCATTTTCTAGGCGGAGGAATCTATTGTGCGTATTCGGTTCAACCTGGAGCGGGTCTCTGTCCGAGTTGTTCTGGAGACTCCATCGATGAGGATCATGGCAGGTTTGACAGGTGAGCAGCCCCTTTTTGGAGGTTGTTCCCTCGGAGTCGTAAAGCGGTAAAGTAGTGGTGAGTCCTTTATCGGAAGGTGAAACATCAACAGGATGAGAATAGTCCTGTAAAACCTTCTTGTCGGCCAGCCCTGTTTTATTGTGGCATCCTGTACACACTTCCCCTCGACTTCTTACCCTATCTGAGCTTGTGTCTTCCCCAGTCCACAGGAAACCTTTCTCTGGACCGTGCACCAGATGGCAGTTCCCGCAGATTCCGGGCTCTGGATCTTTACTTTCCAGCATAACTTTTTTTTCGGGAGGCAATGTATTCAGATCATGCTTGGAGTTTACAAGACCAAATTTACTCCTGTGGCACTCACGGCAGAGCTCTGGTGATTCCTTTCTCAAAAGGGAACTGGCGTTAGGTCTCTCGCCCCCCTTTGCTGCCTGTTTGCTTGGTGAATTACTAGGAAGTCCATGAGGTTCGTGGCAGGTTGCACAGGTCACTTTCCCATTTTCATCTCGGACATTATACCTATTGAATAGTGGAAGAGGTAATTCTCCTTTTTCAGTGTCTAAACCGGATAGAAAGGGATTCTCATCTCTCTTCTCAAACGGACTTACCTGTAATGGATGAGTATATCCTCGAGGAATAACCTTTTCGCCGACGTTTCCCTTGCTGTGGCAGCTGAGACAAAGCTGGGTGGTGAAATCTTTTTTCCCCTTGAGATTTCTCGCCGGTTTATGCGGCAGGTGGCATGGCGAGCATATCCCTCCCTCTGCCGGTGTTTTTCCTTGTAGATTTCTTTCTTTTGGGGCGGAACGAATAAGGTTATGTTTTGAACGCACAAGATAATCTTTGTCCGCATGACAGGCGAGACATAGAGATGATTTTTCATTTCCCATGATCAATAGGGATGGTTCTTGCGTTTTGTTCAGGTGCACTTTGTGGCATGTCAGGCAGGTTATAGAACCCTGGTAACCCGTTTTTGCCCCTTTGTTGATGAACTCGGCCGGTATCTTCGCTTTCTGAGGCGGGACATTTATGACGTGAAAGGGCCTTCTCTCGCCCTCGGGTCCAAAAATATTTTTGTCCTCGTGGCAGTCGAGGCAGAGGGCAGAGTTACCAGCACCTTCGATCAAAAAGCTCTCGTATGGTGAGCCATGGGCTACATGGCAGGTTTGGCAAAGAATCTCGTTCTCCTTCTTGTTCGTCATAGCACCCAGGGAAACAAGCTTTGCAGGGACCTGGCGCTTCATGATTCCTGCCGGGTGGTTGCCGGAGGCCATTCCCCCATCCGTAGCGGGATGACACATGCGACACATGGCAGAATTTTTGTTGGAGGTCCGCATGAAAATTGTTTCTCCGCTGTCAGGTCCGCCTTGCACTCCATGAGCGGTGTGACAGGTGGAACATTGCATTCTGCCCTTGTCATCCAGGGGGAATATTCCCGGTATCTTCATGTGGCTCGGTGGCTTCTTGTTGATCTTGTGCCCGGAATCATCGCCTAACTTCGCCCTGGAATCCTTGATACTGCCATCGTGACAGGAAAAGCACATATCAGGTGTTGCCACCACCTTTTCCGATTGGTATTCCACCAGGTCTGTACCCTTGCCTTCAACGAAGAAGGTCTCTATCCAGCGGTAGTGGCATATGGCACACGCCTTGGCTGAATTGGGGTTTGTCTGGTCCTGACCCAGTGCCTGAGTGCTAAAGGCCTGGGAGAGGAGCAAAATGAGTAGTATGTTAAATAATGTTATCTTCTTCATTGTTTCCAAATCCCCCCTGCCCCCCCCTTTATCAAAGGGAGGAATTCTCAACAATCACCTTAAAATCTCCCCCTTTTGTAAAGGGGGATAGAGGGGGATTTATGTTTAGGCTTGAAATTCATTACCATTATCAACCATGATCACCTAAAAACCGTAGTTTAGCGCACCATCCACCGTCGGAAGGCGATGGATTGCAAAGTACTAAATACCGAATTAAAGTTCATTCAGTCACTCCCTGCAATTTATATACACTCACCTTGTTCGCCAGGGCTTCAACAACATAAAGCCTGTTGTCATCATCTATGTAGAGTCCCATAGGGGTCCTGAACTTCCTGACTTTACCGGTGGCCGGATCACCCAGGGCTGCGTAAAACTCTCCGGTTGACTCAAACACCTGGATCACGCCCATATAGCTGTCACTGACGTAAACCCTGTTGTTCTTATCAATGGCCACTCCTTTGGGCCGGAAAAATTCTCCTTTTTCAACTCCCCACCTGCCGATCTCAGCAATGAATGTACCCTGAGAGTTCACTACTTGAACCCTGGTATTAATGACATCAACCACGTAGAGATTTTTCTGCTTACCCAGTGCCGCAAAAAAAGGATATCTGAAGCGGTCTTTGCCGGCACCATAACTGCCGTAGGTTTTAATCAGTTGAAGCGTGGCAAGGTCGTACGCCAGGAGGTGGTGGTTGTCATTGTCAACGACATAAACTTTATTGTTTCCATTGTCGACCACAACATCGGTGGGGTCGGCGGGATGATTGTTGTCGCCAGGTAGTCTGATCTCTGCTATGAAATCTCCTTTGACCTCGAGTATCTGCACCCTGTGGTTTCCAGAGTCTGCTATATAAAGCCGCCCTTTATTGTCAATGTCCATTCCCAGTGGTGACCTGAACTCACTCCTGCCCGAGCCTTCCCTGCCAAAATCATACACCAATGTGCCCTTCCGATTGAAAACCTTTATTTTGTTGTTTACCCCGTCAACAACATATATGAGTCCGTTCTTTGAAACCGACACATCGGTCGGTTTGTTGAACTCACTTTTTATCTCAAAAAGCAAATGTACATTAATAAGTCTTATGGCAAAGGCAGGAACGGTGAACAGCAGTAATGAAATACTTACTGTGAGGAAAAGTAATAGAAAGGCAGTATTACCTGGCAGGATTGGTTTAATTTTGACGGTCTTTTTCGCAAAAGGCCAAGCATTTTCCAAGAACATAGGAATAATTTTATGATTATGCAATATATTGCAACAGCTTACTTTTCAAATAAAGTTGGGAAATAAAAGACTTTGTATTTGGTAACTAACCCTTTAATGTTTATGTAAATCAGTTGTTGTGTCTTTTTCTTGTCGAATCCAAGTTTCTTGAAATCCAAAATACTGTCAGTAGAATGACATTCGTTACACGCAACGGCTATCTTTTCTCTTTCAACATCTCGATGAAAATATGTCAATCTTTGCTTTTTCATTGCCGGCTGCATGTTTTTCTTGTTTGCCATAAACTCCCTGGCCGCCGCGGCGTCCTCGACATCTATTAACGTCTTCTTTTTGCCACCTTCCAGTGAAAAAACTGCAATCCTCGAAATAAAGTGTTCGTCTGCCTTGTGTGCTTTGTTGGTATGGGGGTTAAAGTAGGTTCCAAAAGGCTCGCCGTGAAAATCGGCGTTTTCAGTATCTTTCCAGTCATAGACGAGTCGATTGAACTTACCTCTTTTGAGGTGGCAGACCTCACAGAACACAAATCCCGTATGCATGTTGAGGAAGGCCCTTACCAATTGATTTTCACTGTGCGGATATATGGGGTGGCATGTTCTACACGAGGATTTATCCTTCAAACTGACAATGTAGGATTGTTCTTTGTTGTGGAGCGTTTTCAGAGGATAATTTCGTATCTTTGCGGCATCGTCCTGGTGACACTCGGTGGTGCAGTCGGTGCTCGTTTCACCCGTGTGGGGAACCTTTGAGATGACAGTGTGACACTCTTTGCAGCGAAATTTACCATGGGGGGATTTGTAATACTTTTTTTCGTCAATGTGGAGGACCCTGATGCCATCTCCTTTTTCCAATCGCACCAGTCCTGGATACTGGTGACAAGTGAGGCAGCCGTCCTCATCCAGGCCAAAGGAGTCACTTGCCCCAAGAGTCAAGAAATAAACTCCGAGGATAAGCGAAATCGATATAACTTGCCTTAGCATTTGGCCGACGAACTATGTATGGTTGATAAAATACAGCAGTATATATAACACAAATCCTCTGGCCTGAACAAATTGATGCCTATGGCATCGTTTTCTCGCTGCCGAAATCAATTTGGCTAGGAATGTAGAACTTCTTGTATTTTTCTATCATACCAACGATCTCGGTGGAATTGAGATGAGCAATCCTCGTTTCGGAAAATCCCAGATCATGGAAATTGAGATATCCGTCTTTCTTGTGGCAATCAGAGCAAAACACCGGTTTGGTTGAAATGTGTTCGTGTAGCTTTGCTTTTGCCTGGGCGATTTGATCAGGCGTGTACTTGTCCTTATAGGCCAGAAACTGTTTTGCCGCCTCTTCGCTCACCGGTCTGAAGATTCTTGTTCTGGCTCCTTTGGTAATTTGTATGGGAAATATCTTCGCCGGGTACTTCCCGTATTCACCGTTTGCGTGCTTGGACACTGCCCCGGTTTCTCGGTCAACCCAGGCAAAGTAAATAAGGTGCTCTTCCGCTTCCTTGCGGGCGTGGCATACGGAACAGGCTATAAAACCTCCATGAAAATTAAGAATGGCCCGGACCTTTTCTGACTTGCTGTGGGGATAGGTGCCATGACAGGTCAGACAAACCGGTGCCATGTGGTCCTGACGGGTAACCCACTCATCAACTAGGTGAAAGTGCTCCCGGGGCGCAGTGTCCTTCTGCAGCAGGATTTTCTTGAAAATGTGATCCTCACCGATAAGTATGGTTGACTCCGTACCTGGCTTGGCTTCCACTTGGGGTATCTCCGGTTGGAAATAGACCAGATAGAGCAGCCAGGCACCGAACAATAGGAATGGCAGGATATAGACAGATTTTATTAGAAAAACGGGAAACCTTTTAATGAGCCGCATAATCTTGTTAAATATACCCATGGTGGCTAGTACCTTTCACTCCGTGCTCAATGTAATTCTTTGATAATTTCAAACCCCGAGGGATGCCTCCCCTTCTTCGTGTTCTGGGACCAGGTAAATTTTCCGAAGTTCAGGGTCCTCCATAATCTTCTTATAATGCAAGGCAAACTCTTCCCGCATCTCTTCTTCATCTATCACCCCGGTTATCCACAAGTTATCGATGGGAAATTTGCGCGGCCTGAGATGAACCTCGTACAGGTGCCAGACCATAATTGCCAAGCAGGCCAGGACTGCTTCCATGCCATGGACAATGGTGGCAATGTCCAGAAGAAATTTTGGCCACATCTCTTCAGTCCACAAAAGCAGACCTGTTACTGACATTAGGGTAGCACCGGCAATCAATGCACCGTACTCCATTTTCTGCTTATAGTAGAATCTGTCATAATCGGGATGCGTGTCTTTGATTCCCAGATAGTAGAGCATGGTGCCAAGCAGGTCAGTCAAATCTTTGAATCTGGGTAACATATCCATGAGCCATCGACGGCCGGCCGGCCTGAATAGGAGGTAGAAGACATGATATAGGCTGACCAGAATCATGGTTACGCCGGCAATTCGATGCAATATCCCCCGGTAAAAAAACACTAGGTCCTTGGCACTACCAAACTTTTGAATGATATCTTCAGGAAGTTTTAACATAAATCCAGTTATGGCCAAGACAATAAAACAGATGAGAAAGATCATGTGTTGAACTCTCTCATTGAAATTCAGCCGTACAAAGTATCTATTGCCATCAGACTTTGCCTCAACCTTGCTTCTAGAAAACCATCTTTTTTTAATCATTGCCAAATCCTTACAATTCTAATCAGAGTGAGACTTTAGATGTCTCTTGCTCGCCATATAGTCGAGTCCTTGATGGATGAGCATGGAACCAATTACGAAAGCTATTAATATTTTGTAAAAAAGTTTGACCAACTTCAGCACTTTGTAATGAAACAATTCTTTTTTCGACAGATCTTTTTCAGCCCGTTCTACAACCAGGGAAATGGTTTGATCTCCCTCTAGATTTGCCTGGTTCTGGCTCGCCATAATCTGCGCTTTCATCCCATAAGCATGCACCCTGCCGGTGGCAAACTGAGGTGTGGCTCCAGGATGGCAAGATTGCACCCCCCCTTGGTTGCTACAGGTTTTTACCCTGTTTTCTAGATTGATTGAGGACATACGGTCGGTCCTCGGCCGTATGTCGTGTGCCGAATATCCTACGGGGACATGACAGCTGATACAGTCAGGAGCATTTTTCACTCCATACTGTACCTGGATCCAGTGAAAGGTGTCTTTGTAGGTCCCGATGCTCTCGAGACCGTGGCGTGCCATTTTTTCCTGGTCTTCGTGGCAGCTTGTGCACAGGGCTACTATATCTTCCTGACTTCGTCTCCTCCTCATACGATGGGTGAAATGGGAATAGAATCTTTCGGCCCAGTGGGATGAAGTGTGGCATCCCATGCACCTCGCCAGCGTCTCGTTGATCAAAGCCTGGCTTTGACCCCAGACCCCACGGGGAGCACGGTACATTGGGTTGTCGTGACAGTATTTGCAGGTCGGCAAATCTTCAGGATGACGCTTTAAATCACCCCTCATCGCCCCCC
>JAJDNB010000143.1 GCA_022340905.1 Deltaproteobacteria bacterium
AAAGGACTTTGCTCTGGTATCTCCCAATCTCAAAGGGCCCTTTGATGAGGAGACTTTGGCGGAGGGGAAAGAATCCCACGAGATTAATTGCGCCCAGTGTCACTCCAAGCCTCAGTCGGCATTTTTGGGCTACACCACCGCCAAGATCATCAGCCCCATAGCCTTGGGATTGGATCGAGCGCAGGCGCCGACGATCCTCTGGTACCTTCATTTCCTTGCCTGCTTTCTGGGATTGGCCTATCTGCCTTTCAGCAAGTTTTTTCACATCTTCGCCAGCCCGGTGAGTCTCCTGGCCAATTCGGTCATGGTGAAGGGCATATCAGACCCGGCCAATATCGCCACCCGGCAGGTAATGGAACTTGATGCCTGCACCCATTGCTGCACCTGCAGCCTAAACTGTTCTGTGGGGGTAGCATTTGAGACAATTTCGAATTTGAACATCCTTCCCTCTGAAAAGATAGCCTCTGTAAAAGCCCTTGCTTCTGGCAAGGAGCTTACCGAAAAACAGCTAAAACACATACAGGAAGGGATCTATCTCTGTACCAACTGCCGTCGCTGCACCGTGGTCTGCCCGGTGGGGATCAATTTGCAGGATCTATGGTTCAGTGTGCGGGAAACTCTCCTTAAGAGTGGCTACCCGGAGTTCCTTGCTCTCTCACCCTTTTCCTATTACCGGGGCTTAATGAGAGAAGAACTGGTTGATGACAATTACCCGGCACCTTTGATTCAGGCCAGAGAGGCCATTGCCGCTGAGTGCGAACTGATGAAACCATCGGAAAAACCCTTGGCTCTGACGCCCATCAACAGAGAGTTCAAGAGTGGGCTTGGCCTCTCGGATCAGGCAAGCACTTTTTCGGGTTGCTTCGGCTGTGAGACCTGCACCACGGTATGTCCGGTGGTGGCCAACTTTGAGAACCCTCAAGAGGAGCTGGGGCTCTTGCCCCATCAAATAATGCACTCTTGTGGCCTGGGGCTGAAGGATTTGGCCTTTGGTTCCAACATGCTCTGGGATTGCCTTACCTGTTACCAGTGCCAGGAGAATTGTCCCCAGGGGGTATGTGTTACCGATGTGCTCTACGAGCTTAAGAATCGAGCGATCAAACAGATAAAGGAAGAGATGTAGATTGGCTCGCACCCGCTGGAAGTGGGGTTGATTCAACAAAGAGGGGTTCAAGTTAAACAGATAGGAATAAGATTATGAAATTTGCCCTGTTTCTGGGTTGCCAAATTCCGGCCCACCTCAATCAGTACGAAACTTCTACGAGAGCGGTCTTAAAAAGACTCAATGTGGGCCTGGTGGATATCAAACAGTTCAACTGTTGTGGCTACCCGGTAAGAAACCTCGATTTAAAGACCTTTGTTCTCTTTTCAGCCAGAAACCTGGCCCTGGCTTCCAGAGAGAAGCTCAACCTGATGAGTCTATGTAAATGCTGCTACGGCACCCTGAAAAAGGCAGATCATCTTCTCAAGGAAGATTCATCTTTGCGTGATGAGGTGAATAACATCCTCCAGAAAGAGGGTTTGCAGTATGAGGGAGATGTGGAGGTAAAGCATCTTCTTTCCGTTCTCTACCACGATGTAGGTATCGACCCTATTAAGGAGAAGATCGAAAAAACTTTTGGGGACCTTAACATTGCTACCCATTATGGTTGCCACGCTCTCAGGCCCAGCGAGATAGTTCAGTTTGACGATCCGGTAGCCCCGTCTATATTCGACCAACTCGTAGAGGCGACCGGTGCGAAGAGCATCTACTGGCCAACTCAACTTGAATGTTGTGGAGGTCCTCTGTGGGGAGTCAATGATGACCTTTCCATGGATTTGACTGAAAAGAAATTAACGGACGCCAAGCAATCTGGTGCCGATTACCTGTGCGCTGCCTGTACTTACTGCCAAATCCAGTTCGATACGGTTCAAAAAATGTTTGTATCTAAAAGGGGTGCAAATCATCATCTGCCCTCACTTCTCTATCCTCAGCTTCTTGGACTCAGCATGGGCATTGATGGGCAAACCCTGGGATTGAAGCTCAACCAGCTTCCCCCGGGGGACATAGAGGATTTTTTTGTCGTTCCAGAGCCGGAGGAAGAGGAAAAGGCGGTGGAAGAGACAGTGGAAGCTTGAAAAACCTACAAACCATATTCGTTTTGGCTAACATCGCCTGTCAGCAGTCAGTAATTAGCCCCCAGTAAAAACGGGAGTGTCTTTACTGCAAGCTGACGTCTGATGGCTCAAGGCCAAACAAGAGGAAAAGATGACACAGAAAAAAATTGGCTCAGTGATGGTGGTAGGCGGGGGTATTGCCGGGATGCAGGCTGCCCTGGACCTGGCCGATTCCGGCTATTATGTCTATCTGGTGGAAAGGTCCCCCTCTATAGGTGGTCTCATGTCTCAGTTGGACAAAACCTTTCCCACCAATGACTGTGCCATGTGAATCATCTCGCCTAAACTGGTCGAGGTCGGCCGGCATCTCAACATTGAGCTTATGACCCTCGCTGAGGTGGAGGACTTCTCTGGGGAGGCGGGGAATTTTGAAGTCAAAATCAGGCAGCATCCCCGCTACGTTGACATTGACAAATGCATTGCCTGTGGTCTGTGCTCCGAGAAATGCCCCAAGAAGGTAGTGAATGAATATGACGCTGGCCTTGGCAAACGCAAGGCCATCTACGTAAAATACGCTCAGGCTGTACCCCTCAAGTACGTTATTGACCCCGAAAACTGTATCTACTTTGTCAAGAAAGGCAGATGTAAGGCCTGTGAGAAGCACTGCCCCACCGGTGCGGTCAATTTTGCTGATGAGGAAAAAGAGTTGAGCATAAACGTGGGGGCAGTAGTGCTGGCCTCCGGCTGTGAGGTCTTCGATCCGGCAATTCGTGATATTTACGGCTACAACAGATCTCCCAATGTGCTCACCAGTCTGGAGTTTGAACGACTTCTCTCTGCAACTGGCCCTTACGGCGGTCATCTGGTAAGACCTTCAGATGGAAAGGAGCCGGAAAAAATCGCCTGGCTTCAGTGCGTCGGCTCCAGGGATCTGCATGAAGGGGCAAAACCCTACTGTTCAGCGGTTTGCTGCACCTACGCCATCAAAGAGGCCATTGTGGCCAAAGAGCATATTAAAGGCCCACTGGATACGGCCATCTTTTACATTGACCTGCGAACCCACGGGAAAGACTTCGAGAGATACTACCACCGGGCCGAAGAGGCAGGAGTTCGATTTGTAAAATCCAAGATCAGTACCATCACTCCGGCCGCTGATTCCGGCAATCTGCTCATCCGCCACACGGATGAAGCTGGCCGGAGGGTCGAAGAAGAGTTTGATATTGTGGTGTTGTCCGTGGGACTCGGAGTGTCGAAAGAAGCGGCAGATCTGGGTAACAAGCTGGGTATTGAGCTCGATCAGTACAATTTTGCCTCGGCGACTAGCTTTGAGCCCGTTCAAAGTTCCAGACCCGGCATCTTTGTTTGCGGTGCTTTCCAGGGACCCAAAGACATTCCCCAATCGGTGATCGAGTCCAGCGCCTGTGCGGCGGCGGTTGAGGGTAGTCTGGCTGAATCCCGTTTTTCCCTGACCCAGACCAAGGAGATACCTGAAGAGCTTGATGTGCGTGGCGAACCACCTCGCATAGGCGTATTTGTTTGCCACTGCGGCACTAACATAGCCGGTGTGGTAGATGTTGCAGCAGTGGCAGAATATGCCCGAACCTTACCGGACGTGGCCCATGTGGAAGAAAATCTTTTCAGTTGTTCTCAGGACACTCAGGAGAAAATAACCCAGGTTATCAAAGAGCAGAAGTTGAACCGGGTTGTGGTGGCCGCCTGTACGCCCCGGACCCATGAACCTCTCTTCCAGGAAACCGTGACCAATGCGGGGATCAACAAATACCTTTTCGAGATGGGCAATATCCGCAATCAATGTTCCTGGGTACATAGCGGTGATCCTGAGGCGGCAACAGAAAAATCCAAGGATCTAGTGCGCATGGCCGTGGCCAGAGTCGCCTTGCTGGAACCACTATCTGACCCTGAAGTGGAGGTTGACCGTGCTGCCCTGGTAATAGGCGGTGGTGTCTCCGGCATGGTCGCTGCCAAGAATCTGGCAGAACAAGGCTATCACACTCATCTCATTGAAAAGAACGATGTCCTGGGGGGCCAGGCCCGAAGTCTCTATGCAACCTGGATGGGCGAGGATGTGCAGCAATACCTGTCTGGCCTCATTCAGGAGGTCCAAGCCCACGAGAACATCGACGTCTACCTGAACAGCGAGTTGCAAGGGGTGGCTGGCTTTGTGGGCAACTTCAAAACCACCATTCTAGCCAACGGCAAAGAGCAGGTGTTGGAACACGGAGTTGCCATTGTGGCAACGGGTGCATCGGAGCTCAAGCCCGACCAATATCTCTATGGTGAGGATCCCCGGGTTCTGACCGGACTGGAACTGGACCGCAAGTTCATCGATAACGACCCGTCCTTGAAAGAAACAGGCTCAGCCGTCTTCATCCAATGTGTCGGCTCCCGAATCCCGGAAAGGCCTTATTGCTCTAAAGTCTGCTGTACCCATTCTGTGAAAAGCGCTTTGAAACTAAAAGAAATCAATCCGCAGATGGATGTTTTCATTGTCTACAGGGATTTGCGTACTTATGGATTACGCGAGGATCTTTATCGCGAGGCACGGGACAAGGGAATTGTTTTTGTCCGTTATGACTTTGACCAAGAGCTCAACGTAACCAAGGATGAAAATGACCTACAGGTTCGGTTCACCGGGTATGTCCTCCAGCGAGAGATGGAGATTCGTCCTGATCTGCTGGTCCTGGCCACTGCCATAGTACCCCCAATGGAAAACCCCCTCGCCCAATTATTGAGGCTGCCGGTGAACGACGACGGTTTTTTCGTGGAAGCCCACGTAAAACTCCGGCCCATCGATTTTGCCGCGGACGGGGTGTTTGTTTGTGGTCTGGCCCATTCACCAAAGCCTATTGATGAGGCCATCGCCCAAGGATTGGGGGCTGCGGCTCGCGCCGCCACCGTTTTGGCCAAGGAGAAGATTGAGGTGGAGGGTGTGGTATCCACTGTGGACCAGAATCTCTGCCGTGGATGCGGCCAGTGCGTGGAGGTGTGCCCTTACGGAGCGCCGGAACTAGTGGATATCGGTGAAGGCGTCCTGGTCTCTCAGATCCAGGAAGTGCTTTGCAAGGGGTGTGGTGCCTGTGCCGTGGCCTGTCCTACAGGAGCAGCTGCCATACGACACTTTACCGACCACGAGGTGCTTACCATGGTGGAGGCTGCATTGTGTAAATGACGCCTGGCGCAAAGCGCATAGCGTATAGATTTAAACCACAAAGACCACAAAGGACACATAGGATTCATGAAAGAGAAAAACTTTGTGCTCTTTGTGTCCTTAGTGGTGAAATAGCGGATTTGTTGAGCTGAACATTTTAACATAACAGGAAATAAAGCTAATGAGTGGAGAATTCAAACCGAAAATTATCGCTTTCTGCTGTAATTGGTGCGCCTATGCTGGGGCTGATTTGGCCGGGGTCAGCCGGTTGCAATACCCACCTAGCATTCGGGTGATCCGGGTCATGTGTTCAGGCCGGGTCTCACCCGATTTTATCCTCAAGGCCTTTCAGATGGGGGCCGACGGCGTTCTGGTGAGCGGCTGACACATCGGCGACTGCCATTAC
>JAJDNB010000154.1 GCA_022340905.1 Deltaproteobacteria bacterium
ATTCAGCTCGGCCAGAGCGGACTTCAGTGGTGGAGCTAGAGCGGGTTGGATATTTTCATATACGGCCTTCCTACTCGGGATGAACTCATGATGAACCAAGCGCCCTCCCGGAAGCTGGGCAGTCTTCAGAAACTCTATGAAACTTTGCATATCCATCGGCCGTCCAAGTGATCAATTCATCGATTAGTCAAATAGTCGACTGGTAGGTAGTCAAATCGTAGGACCGTAGCAATCGTAAAAAGCGTAGAAGTCGTTAAATTCCTAAATCCGAAATCCGCAATCTGAAATTGCCCCATGCTCTATGCTCCATGCCCTATGCCTCAGACAAACAGCGGTACATGTTTGAAGCTTTCAACATCAACAAGTCCCTGGTCCGTTAGCTTCAATTTTGGTATTACCGGCAGGGCCATAAATGATAGGGCCATAAATGGCTGCTCCAGGGTGGCCCCAAGTTCCTGGGAAGCACGGTCCACCTTTTTTTTCAACTTCACCACTTCTTCCAGTGAAGCAGTAGACACGAGTCCGGCAACAGGCAGCGGTAGCTGGGCTCGAATCCGGCCACCTTCAACTACCACCAGACCACCTCCCAATTCCCTCAAAACATTCACTGCAACCACCATATCCGGGTCACTGGCCCCCACTACAATGAGGTTGTGAGAATCATGGGCCACTGTCGAGGCGAGTGCCCCTCGACGAAGACCGAGACCGCGGACGAATCCCAGCCCCTTGCGGCCACTGCCATGGTGTCGCTCTATTACGGCCATCTTGAGCAAATCACGGTCAGGCTCGCTCACAGCCTCGCCATCCCTTTCGCTTACGGGGAGAATCTCTTCTTCGGTTAACAGGGTATTGGCTATAGCTCGAATAGCACGTATCCTCGAGCCGTCAACCTGGATGCGAAGGTCTTCCTCCTTCACCTCCTCTAATTTCATAGAAGTAAGTCTAGTCCCTTGCGCTGGTGACTTCTCGGCAAGTAAACACTTCCCGTCTTTGGCAACCAACTGACCTTTCTTGTAGACCCTGGACACCTCCAGGGACTCGAGAGATTCGAGCACCATTATATCCGCCTGATAACCTGGAGCGATCGCACCAAGATTGCGGAGACCAAAATAGCGTGCCGGATTAAGGCTGGCCAACTGGATGCAGGTTGTTGGGTCGATGCCGAGCTCTATAGCCCTCTTGAGAACTCGATTCATGTGACCCAGCTCCAGCAAATCTTCCGGATGGCAGTCGTCGCTCACCAACATACAACGGTGTTTAGTTTCAGTGGTTACTAAAGGTGCAAGTGCTTCTAGATCTCGAGCCTGGCTCCCTTCCCGCAACATGATGTGCATTCCTTTGGCGAGCTTCTCTCTTGCCTCTTCTAACCGAGTACATTCGTGATCCGAACCAATCCCACCACACAAATAGGCATCTAGTAAAATACCGCTGAGTCCCGGCGAATGTCCATCAATCACCTTGTCACGGAAACGTTCGAGTTTGTCCAAAATTGCCGGATCCCCAAAAATGACCCCCGGGAAGTTCATCATCTCCGCCAGTCCCAGAACTCTCGGATGTTGAGCTAGTTTCTCAATGTCATTACCGTTTAACTGTGCTCCGGCTGTTTCCATGTGAGTTGCAGGCACACACGAAGGAGCCATATAAAAGATCTCGAGACCGATGTCTTCGCTTGCCTCGAGCATATATTCAACACCAGCAACACCGGCAACATTGGCGATCTCATGAGGATCAGCCACCACGGTGGTTGTTCCATGGGGAAGCACTGCCCTGGCAAATTCGCCTGGCACAAGAAGGGTGCTTTCCAGATGAAAGTGGCCGTCAATGAAACCTGGGGAGAGAATGGCACCCTCGACTTCGACGACCTCCTTTGCTTGACGATCCCCAAAGCCGACAATCATGCCATCATATACGGCAACGGAGGTTGCAGCCAGCTCGCCAGTAAAGACGTTGACCACCTTTGCCCCCCGAAAAAGAAGATCCACGGGTCGATCACCCCTGGCCGCTTCAATCCGCTTAGCCAATCTCTGCTGCCATTCGGTCATTGGTGCAACTCCACTAAAATGCCAACACTAGATCGTAAGGTCTGACCACAATAAACACCAAATTTTTGCTGCTGAGCGCCAATTAATTAGAAAATTAGTCAATTGGTCAAATGGTCGAATAGTCAAAAGGGAAATCAGGCAAATCGTTAAATCGTCATTGAGGCTATTCATGACCATTTGACTATTTGACTTGCTGACCTCTGGCCTCCGACTTCTGATCTCTTAGCTCCAAGGCGGGCTCACTATAACAAAATTGCCCTGACCTAACAATACAAGCCCCTAGTGCATGAAACTTTGGATAATAGTTACACACATTACTCCGCACGTCTCCCACAAGCTCCTCTCCTTTTTCCCCTAGCAGGAAATAACTAAAACCTCATTTATGTCTTCTGTTTTTATTGACAGGAATAATAGGTTTGCTAAAATGAAAAAAGATTAGGTAACCGTGAACCCCAAGCTCGCTTTTCAGGCGAGAGGGGGTATTTATGAACTACAATGAAAGGATGATCATCAAGACTGTCGAAAGTCCTTGCCGCGGCTGCCCCAAGCTGGATGAAGATCGAGAACTGTGCATGAGAGATTGTAACAAGTTAGAGGCGTTTCAAAGAGCCATGGTGAGATTTCAAGAACAGAAAGTGCACTGGTTTTCTGACCGCCTCCATGCTGCCTAGTGCTGTTTACAAGCTATCGAATATATCTCCTGCCATTTCCTTCAGAGCTGTCTTCTTCTCTTGAACTGCGGTACCGGTGCAGACCAGTTTACTGATGTATTTGTGCGCATTTTTCAGTGGATAGTAATCTCCTTGTCAAAATCTTCCGGCATATAGTATGACCATTGATGTTCACAATGAGGACAGGCCAAAGGCAGCTTTTCACCCGGTTCAGCTTCCATACCCTCCAATGCCAAGTCAAAATAAAACGTCCCGTTGCACTGGGCACACTGGAATCGATCCATTCCTTACTCCTCATCTAGGCACTCTTTTACGAGGCGTGCCGTATGTTTGTTGTACGCTAAGCCCACGTGGTTTACTAGTCGAGTCTCCAAGTTTTTCACGCCATCCCAGGTAAGTTTAGCCGATTCATTGGGCAGAACCAAGTTGTCCACAATAGTGTAGACAGCATAGAAATGACCACCTGCTGGAATCTGGACACCCTGATTGAGTGACTCTAGAAATATACTCCCGGGAATCATTTCTTTTGCTGCTTGGCCGAGGCCAAAAACTGCCAGTTTAGAGCCTCCATGCGGGCTTCCTAGGGTAACTACCCTGCGGACTTTAGCCCGGGCAGCTTCTTCGCTTAGATAAGATCTAATCACAAGTCCACCCATACTCAGACCGACCAAATCCACCTGGTCGCTTTGGCTTTCAACCAGTACCTTTTCGACTTCCTCCGCCAAAACACGCGAGAATTCATGAATCGATCGAAATTTTCCCGGCAGGTTGATGGCTTTCATGTGCTCCCAGCCCCAACGGCGAAACCAGCGGAGATAGAGGTACCAGGCCGTGTGGTTATGGTAGAGGCCGTGGACGAAAATGATCGGCGTTTTTTCCACCGGGCCAGAGGGTAAGCTGTAATAGCTGCGGTGCAAAGCAGTTGCTGCGCTGAATACAACCAGCACATGGCTGTATAGACTCCAGAGAAAACCCTTGAGCATCATAATAGGAACCGACCCTCTCGAGCGCAGCACCTCCAAGTGTGGACCGTTGGCCGACTCGTAGTAGAAGATTAGGTAAGTAAATGCAACAACCATTAACCAAAATAACAGGAGCAGTAGGAGCAAAACCATATACACCTCGGTCTAATTGCTGATGTTGCGCGACGCCAAGGGCATAGCGTCAAACTTAGCGTTTAAACTTCAAAGTTTCATGCTTGAAAATTAGCCTGAGATACGTCATAAAACTTGGAACCTTGAACATGGTACTTTAAAACTTATGGAAATGTCAGCTGCTGGCTGCGGACTGATAAGTGACGCCCTGCGCTTGTTGCAACTATATCCTCGATAAATATCATAGTTAGCCGATGAAACTAAAACATTTTTTTATTAAGAATCTCAAAGTGGATCCACCTCTGATTCTAGCTCCAATGAGTGGGCTGACCCACACTGCTCTGCGGCAACTAGTAGCTGAAATCGGTGGTTGCGGTCTCTTCTACACCGAAATGCTCAGCGCCCGATCTCTGCCCTTCGAGGAGCCTAATGCATCGCCCTGGCTGAGAAGCACCGCTCACGAGCGGCCCCTTGTTTACCAATTACTCGTTTCTCACCCTGAAGAATTGGCAGCTGCCGTAGAGAAGATCGAGTCGTGCGGCGCAGATGGCCTGGATCTGAATATGGGATGCACCACCGCATTGATAGCCAAAAGAGGAGGCGGCATTACTTTGATGAAAGAGCCAAAGATGGCACAGGCCATAGTGAGGGCCAGCCGCAAAGCCACTGACTTACCGCTTACCGCGAAAATCCGTTTGGGTTGGACCATGGACTGGGACGGCCTGCGGGATTTTTGTTTAATGCTGCAGGACAATGGAGTGGATGCGATTTGTTTACACCCCCGGCTAAAACAGGATAGGCTGAAAAGGCCGGCTCGCTGGGAGTTTATTGGAAGGATTAAACAACATCTGCATATCCCGGTAATCGGAAATGGCGACGTCACCTCACCCCAGGCTGCCATGCGGATGTTCGAGCTTACCGGGTGCGACGGGGTGATGCTTGGCCGTGCTGCGGTTCAAAGTCCTTGGCTTTTCCGTCAGATAGTCAACTCGCACTCACCTAGCCTGTATCACAACCACTTTCCAGATCCGGCGGAAACCTTTAACCGTTTTATTTCACTGTTGCAAACCTCACTGGAGCCTCACTACACCCTTCCCCTCCTCAAGCGGTTTACTTTTTATTTCTCCCAAAACTATGTCTTTGGTCACACTCTATGGCGTCTAGTGCACAAGGCAGATTCTCTGGCGACTGCAACTACCGTAGCCAATGAGTTCTTCCAGGGAGCAGCCTAGGTCTTCTGGGGAAGCTGCCAAATTCCGGGTATGGGCTGACCGCACTGGTCACAGCGGTCTTTCTTTAAGTGTAATACTTGAACCTTGTATCCCCAGCGTTGTATGATTCTGGTGTTGCATCGGGGACAGTCAGTACTTTCGGCATCGTGGCCAGGAACATTTCCAATGTAGACAAACTGGAGCCCCTCTTTGAGAGCAGTGTCACGAGCAAGCTCGAGGGTTGATACTGGGGTTGGTGGCAGACTCTTTAGTTTATAGAGGGGATAAAAGCGGCTGAAATGCAGGGGCACGTCTGGTCCCAGTTCTTTCCTGATCCACCTGCACATGGCAGCCACCTCTTTCATATCGTCATTTTTCCCGGGAATCACCAAATTGACAATTTCAGTATGAATACCCAATCTCTTCAGCCTTTTAAGGGTCTCTAGAACAGGTTCGAGAGATCCCTCGGTAAGATTTCGATAGTAGGACTCACTAAAACCTTTCAGATCGATGCAGGCAGCGTTCAGATAATTCCCCAGTTCCTCGAGGGGTTTCTGGTTGATATACCCGTTGGAATGCATGACCTTCAAGATAGAATGCTTTTGAGCTAGTATACCAATGTCGATCATGTATTCGATGAAAATGGTTGGCTCTACATAGGTGGACGCTATTGATTGACATTCATACTGTGACGCCAACTCTACCGCCTGTTCAGGCGAAAGATCGTAATTGTTGGTGTCATCCGGCCGGGCCTGTGAGATTTCCCAGTTTTGACAAAACTTGCAATCGAAATTGCATCCGGCGGTGGCAATAGAGAAAGACCGACTGCTGGGGAGGACATGATAAAAGGGCTTCTTTTCTATGGGATCCACGTGGACTGCACAGGGGTTACCGTAGACCAATGAATAGTAACGACCACCAATGTTTTCCCGTACTTCGCAATAACCCCTTTCTCCCAAGCCCACTTCGCAAAGGTGGGGACACAGCTCGCAGCGCACGCTGCCGTCTCCGAGGGGAGTGAAAAAAGGAGAAAGCTTGCGGCCCAAGTATCCTTTCTGCAAGCCCATGGCCTGAGAATGAGACCTTGGCGCCATTAGGACAAGGGACTCCAAGGACAAACCCAAGAGGACGGAGCGACCGCATTGTTTCAAAAAATGTCGCCTGCTGACCTTCTCATTCATTTGCTCAAAACCGTTCAAGTCATTCAGTTAGTCGATTAGAGAGTTAGTTAATTCATCAAAGCGTAAACGGGGAACAGTAAACCGTTGAAACCGTTGAAATCGTTGAAGTCGTAGAAATCGGCAATTCAGCTCACAGCTCATGGCTCACAGCTCACAGGCAATTCGTCGATTGGTCAAATGGTCGAATAGTCAAAAGGGAAATCAGGCAAATCATTAAATCGTCATTGAGGCTATTCATAACCATTTGACTATTTGACTAATTGACTATTTGACTCGCTGTCATCTGTGGTCTGTCGTCTTGCCTCCGGCTTCTGCTTACAGGTCACCGGCCGAGAACACATCAGCAGAGAAAATATAAATCTCCGTTTTTTTGTCCTTCCAGGCATCCTCCGGTAGGCCGGCCTTGGTGCAGGTGTGCTCCAAAAAAGTAGTACGGTTCCAGCCCCATTCAGTTGCCACCTGTGGCAGCAGCAGTCCTCTCGAGACCCCACGTTTCATGTAGATCCCGTGTATCCCAACTTCTATTTCCTTTACATCTTTGATTCGCCGAAGTGGAGTGAGAACAGAAATCTCATACTTCAATTGGCCGAGTTCCTCTGAAGTTACGGGAGGAAAACGGGGATCCTCGAAGGCAGCGGCCTCTGCCATTTCGACAATGGTCTCAATCAGCGGTTTTTGCGCCCGTATGTGACCAATGCATCCCCTGAGCTTGCCATCCTTATGGAGTGTCACAAACGCCCCTCGAGGTTCATTCAGGGTGGAAGATTCAACCACAGGTATGGGTGGCTTCTCTCCCCGGCAATGGCACTCCACCACAGCTTGAGCAATCTTCAGTAACTCACTTTTCTCTTCCGGGGTGAGCCCAAGATCGACGCCTACTTTATGACCTTGGGGATTCTTTCCGTTCTTCGCCCTGAGATCATCCCCTAAGGCAGCCGCCATATAGCCTACGACGCTGCTGTGATCACCGGTGACATCACCGGAGTTGGCGTAGTGTAATACTCGGCTATTGTTGGCTCCGAGGCGACGTGCTACGAGCATGGCAGTGACCATTGGACCACCGCCACAGGCCTCGCATTTTCCCCTGGCAAGACTGTCGCTCAGGCCACGAGGATCGAGATCACCAACCTTGTCTAACACGACCTGATCCATTTTTCTAGCCTGCTGGTACTCGTGGAAGTGAGAGAGATCGGAACTTGCAACTACCAGGGCCGATCCGTTCTTCTCTATGCAGTCACCAATCGCCTCCGCCAACCACTGGCAGGTGACAAAATCCTGATTGCCCATGACCAGTGGCACGAGTTTGAAACCGGGCAAAAGCACTTGCAGGAAGGGGAGCTGGATTTCTAACGAATGCTCCTGACTATGAGCCTCAGGGACATACTCTATACGGCCTTCTCGCTCTTTCAGGGCTGATATGAATTCTTGATCTAGGGGCACTACTCCCAGCGGTGTGCGGTATCCACCCCGATCATACACCGATACACCCCTAAAATAAGAGCGGTGGCTGGGGGCTATTACTATTACAGTAGAAAACTTTTGTCTTTCCAGGATCTTGTAAGCATAGGCAGCAACCTGTCCAGAGTAGCGGTAACCAGCATGGGGAGATATGAGTGCGATCAGTCGGCCTTTGAAATCCTTAACCGAGGCTTGGCGCAGATAGGCTTCGACTTCTTGCTGCAGACGAGAAGCACTTCCTGGGTACCATGACCCGGCAATCACCGAATCACGGATTTGTTCCAACGGCATAGTATTACCCTCCATGGCGGCCGCGTCAGGAGTCTTGGGGCTACTACTCAACAGGAGTGAAACGGCCAGGATGACAACAAATGGGAATCGGAAAGCCATTTTGTCAGCGCTACCTTTCGTGTCTTCCAGGGCAGGCTATGAGTGGGCGAGATAAGCAATATTCTTTGTCGGCGCTGATGAATCAATCCTATTCTAATAAAGAGGTTTAATTTATGTCAACAGGGTCTCCAAATCGATCAAGCCCTTCAAGCCCTTAAAGTCGTCGAATGGGAGATGAGAGAACTAGCGAACTTGAGAATGGGAGAATTAGAAAATTAGTTGAATTGTCAAAGGGTAAACGGTAAATGATAAACGGTAAACCGTTGAGCACGTGACTGTTGAACCGATGCCCTATTTCTCCAATTTCCTAATACTCTAATCTCCCTATTGACTTGCTGCCACCTCTTACCCCACACCTTTAACGAGGTGACCTATGAAAAACTCTACGTCATACTTGAACCAGATAGCAATTGTGCTGCATCGTCCACAAATCCCTGAAAACATAGGAGCTGTAGCGCGGGCAGCTGCAAACATGGGCCTCTCCCGGCTACTCCTGGTATCTCCAAAGAATTGTGACCTCACCCGGGTCCTCAAAACGGCCACTCTTTCCGCGGTCGACCTAGTGGAGAATATGGAGTTCTTCTCAGATTTGCCCACCGCGCTCCAATCATTTAGTTATATTGTTGGAACTACAGCTCGTACCGGGGGACAGAGGAGGCAATTACAAACCCCTCGGGAAATAGCAGCAAAGTTAGTGCCAATTTGCCGCGAGAACACGGCTGCGATGCTATTCGGCCCTGAGGATCGTGGGCTTACCAACGCCCAATTGCGCTATTGTCACTCCGTGGTTACCATTCCTACCTCAACCTTTTCCTCGCTGAATCTGGCGCAGGCAGTTATGATCGTCTGCTATGAACTCAGGCTGGCAGCAGTCCCACCTGCTGACCGGTTCATCCCAAGGTTGGCAACTCGGCGGGAACTTGACGGCATGTATGAACATCTAAAGGAGACCTTCCTCAAGATCAACTTTATAAATACAGAAAATCCGGATTACTGGATGCAGAACGTCCGACGTTTCTTCTCTAGAGTGGGACTTCAGGCGCGAGATGTGAAAATAATTCGAGGCATCTGCCGTCAGATTGATTGGTATACGAAACGCACGGTAGAGGACCTAGGGCAACTTGAAGATGAATGATATGAACTGAAACAGCTGATCCTTTCAGACGCTAGTAAACCAAACCTACCTTCTTTCTCGCCATCTCCAGGGTTGGAAGGGCTTTTGACCTGGCTCTTTCAGCACCGGCTTTCAGGATCTCGCGAACCTGGTTAGGATTGCGCTGCATTTCTTCACGCTTGGCGCGGGCCTCTGCAAAAAAGTCCCACATCAACTTGAAGAGTTTTTCCTTGATATCACTATACTTCAACCCCCCTCGGCGATAATGGTCCGCCAACTCAGCCTTTTCCCCCTCGGTCAGGAACAGCGAGATAATAGCGAACAGGTTACACTTGTCCGGATCCTTGGGGGCGGCCACTGGGCTGGAATCGGTCACTATGGAGCCAATTTTTCTGCGCAGCACTTTCTCTTCGGCGAAAATTTCAATGGTATTGTCATAGGATTTACTCATCTTTCTGCCGTCTATACCAAGAACGGTAGGTACATTGGGATTGATCTCCGCTTCGGGGATTACAAAGGTCTCCCCGAACATGTGGTTAAATTTAATGGCGATGTCTCGGGCAATTTCCAGGTGCTGCTGTTGGTCTTGACCCACTGGAACCTTTTGTGACTGGTACAGAAGAATGTCTGCGGCCATGAGTACTGGATAAGAAAGAAGACCGTGATTTGGCGATATCCCCTGGGCGATCTTATCTTTGTAGGAATGGCTCCTCAGTAGGAGGCCAACCGCGGTAACATTGTTAAGGATCCAGGTCAACTCCGTCACCTCGGGTACATCTGATTGCACCCAAAAGATTGCTCGGTCAGGATCAAGGCCGAGCGCTAGAAAGTCAAGTGCCGCTTCAAGAGTCCCCGTAGCAAGCTGTTCTCCATCGGTCACTGAGGTCATGGCATGATAGTTCACGATAAAGCAATAGAGTTCGTTGTCCTCTTGATAGGCTATCATGGGTTTCATCATGCCGAAGTAATTTCCTATGTGCAGGCTGCCTGAAGGTTGAATACCTGAGAGTATGCGCATTGTGCGTTGCTCCTTATCAAAGCCAGATAAAATCTTGCTCAAAGTCAACTGATTCTTTTACCCCATTTGAGAAAATATTCAAGTCCTAATTATCTTCTCCTACCCGTACCTTCTTCGTTTGACGGCTTACAAACGCTTGCACCTATTCGCACATTTACAGTAAACTGATTAGCGAAAAATGAGGCGCCGTGGTCACTATTCAGGAGGAGATGCTATGCCAAAGGAACACTCTAAACGGATACCTTTCCAGAAATTTCTTGAAGCGATGCAGGTTTTTACCAATGATTATGAGATGGTGGGTCACCCTGAGTTAGAGATACGGACTTGTTGGGAGGAGCCAAACGACGCCGGGACATATTCTTTGAGCCAAATTCCGGCAGGAATAACTGAGGTTGAGTTTTTAGAAAAAATGCAGGGTATTACCGACATTGCCGTTACCTGTATGGATAAAGACTGCGCCCATAGCACCTGGGAAAAAATAGAGGCTGAGCCAGAGCAGATTATGATGCTGACTTGGGGTGGTGGTGTTGTACAAAAGGGGAGAGACCGGGTGGTCGCCTTGCAGGCTATTGCTTCATACCTGAGTCAATTAAAATGGGATGGCAAGTTGCCTAATCTCTCTTTGATCCACGCAGATGACCACAATCATGTCTGCGGTGCAGTAAAAGTTTGGTTGGGGCAATCATTGCCAGAATTCTTGACCGAGCT
Source organism: Deltaproteobacteria bacterium (assembly GCA_022340905.1). GTDB lineage: Bacteria > Desulfobacterota > Syntrophobacteria > BM002 > BM002 > BM002. The sequence continues at coordinate 10,888 of JAJDNB010000154.1, forward strand.
CTATGGCAAGGAGATCACACCTCAATCCGAGGAAGAAGATGCGCTCATGGAGAGCCTCATACGAGACGGTGCTTATGTTTGGATAGCCGCCTTTGCTGGTACAGGAGTTGAGGTGGTATCTAACCTGCATGTTACTGATAGAGAGAATCCGCAGCATAGTCACCTTAGAAGAATTAATTTAGATGCAAGTGAATCTAAGATGAATGTTCAAATGCTCTTACAGCTAAAAGATCTTATGGTGGCGTTGCGTAGCCAATGATGTCGCTGGTAGATCTTCCCTATCAGAATAAAAAGGGCCTCACTTTCTCTTTAGATGTACAAAACAATACCATTGGTATTTAAGTGTGCACCACATTGGTTTGGTATCTCCTCCTTTAATACAGCGGCAATAACCCATTCAGCCCTCTTGCTGTATTCTTAACTAATCAATTTATCAAGATTTTATTAACCTACTAGGTACCCGACTATTTCTCAACATAGGGTTTACCGACACTATCTCGCCTGTACATCCGTGGCATGTGGCTTGCTTGAGAACCTTTGGTAACAACAAAGAGGAGATGTGAGAGAGGTGGAATTGGTTGACCACACTCCTATTCTTCGAACCGATGCAGGCTCTTTAAGCCTGGCAGCAGTAAAGAACAGCCCCTAAACTACTTCTACCCTTCGCTTCGGAGGCGGTCCTTAAAGAGGGCCGCCTCTTTTTTTATCCAGTAGCTTATCCGTGTTATAATACATGATGAGAAGATAGAGAGGTTAAACAAAAATGCTTTGACAGTTGCTCTAGTATTTTTTACAATTGTTACAATTATCACGAGCTCAAGGCAGTTGCTCTGAAGCATGTTTGGTGCTAGTCTGGTTGTATTAAATGACGGTTACGTCATAGAGCACTTTTCGGATTAAGGAGGATTCGAACGATGAATGAGTTGCTGGCACCCGGCGGCAGCCTCGAAATGGTAGCAGAAGTCTTTGCCAATGGTGCTGAGGCTGTCTACGTCGGCGCCAAGGGATTTAGTCGAAGAAAATGCGCCTGGGAACTGGAGGACAGTCAGATTAAAGAAGCAATCGGTATTGCTGCCGATCATGGCGGGAAAATCCGGGTAGCCGTTAACACTGATGTTCCAGAAAGTAAGTTATTTCGTGTGCTGGGAAAAGCATCTAAGTGGGCCCAGTGGGGGGCGGAAGGCGTAATCGCCAAAACCCCTGAACTAATGAGGCTCATCAAACGTGACTTCCCTGAACTGGTCATTCACGCCAGTGTGGGTTGTAACATTCGTTCTAAAGAGGAAATGAAGTACTATCGAGATGCTGGTGCTTCTCAAATTGTGGCCTCCACTGAAATCAACTCGCTGGAAAAACTGGCTCACTTCAAGCAAGATGCTGATGAGGTAGGGGTCCTCACCGAGGTGCTTATCCACGGCAATCGCTGTATCGGTGGCGTGGGGAACTGCCTGTTTCACGAAATCACCAACGACTCGTATATTAAGAAAGTTTACAGGGATGAGGAGGGAAACGAAATCGTAGAGTATGAGGGCTGGCCGGATAAGAGTGGGAGCTGTTTCCGTTTCTGCCTCCTCACCGATGCCCAGAGAGAAAAATTGATGCGTCGCAAAGGCAAGAAGGCCAAAGAAATAGTAGCTGTTAATGAAAGAATTCGCAGACAGCCGAACGTGGCTTTCGCCATCCAAGGTGAAGAGTTGAGGAAATACATCGATCTGGGCCTGCAAACCCTCAAAGTACAGGGGAGGGAGTACCCTGTATCACTCATCGGCCAGATGATTCGTTCCTACCGTATTCTTATCGATGGCCACCTGCAGCGCAGAGATCCCTCAGAGGCTGAAATGGTTGCGGCGGAGAAAAATCTTCGCAGACTGGTGGAAGATCGTGATCGAGCCAGGGCTGAAAAAACCAAAGAGTTGCATCAGCAAATCAAAGGACTTACAGAAATGGAGGGATAGATAGTGTCCAGAGTCTACGTGGTGCGCCACGGCCAGACTGCCTGGAATGTGGGTGAAATCTTTCGAGGCCGTGCAGATATCCCTCTGGATGAGACCGGAAAACAGGAAGCGCACTTGGCAGGTGAAGCGCTCAAGAATGAGACCCTCCATGCTGTTTATAGCAGCCCTCTTTCCAGATCCATAGAAACAGGCGAGAACATAGCGAAGTTCCATAACCTTCCGGTTACACCCTTTGATGCTATAATCGACATCAGTTATGGAGAATGGGAGGGACTGGAAAATCAAGTAGTTAAAGAAAAGTATCCAGAACTCCACGCTCTGTGGCAGCGTGAACCTCACAAAGTCAAATTTCCTGGAGGTGAGAGCCTAGATGAGGTCCGGCTCCGGACAATGAAGGGCTTGGAAGATCTCTTGGTCAAACATAAAGATGAGAATTTTGTCCTGGTTGCTCACCGGGTTCCAAACAAAGTAATCTGCTGCGCCCTCCTGGGTTTGGACAACAGTCACTTTTGGCGAATTCAACAGGATACCGCCAGCACTAATTTGTTTATCTTCAGGGACGATCAATGGATCATTTCCTTCCTTAACGATACTTCCTACCTCAAGTCATTGGGAAAGCCATCTCTATCTGACTTCTAATAGATTTACCCTTCTACATTCCACCCAAAAAGAGTTGATACAGGCCAGCGGACAACCTCAAATTAAGACTGTTGGATACCCGCCCGGTTCGCCTGAGTTCGCCATGGCGGGCAGGTCGAACCGCAGAACGCGAAACCGCAGATTGATGAAGTGCTCATTTCAATATTTCCGCCTGAGGCGAATTCCATGTTCTGCGGTTTTTACATTCCATCAAAACGCGATATTTGCACTTTCCCCAAAGACTTATCCCATTCTCCGCTGCACTCAGGACCGGGACCTTGGACAAAGGGTAGTAATGTATGTTATTTTTCTAATGAAACTGGGCAGAACTTTTTCCGCCTGTCGTTGTCTAATCCCCATAAATGGGAACGGGACCTTTGGCTCAACAAACTAGATCTGTTAAGCGTGAGGAGGAACAACTTCTCGTTGATCGTTGTCGACAAGGAGACAGAGAATCTTTTGGCCAACTGATGAGACTACACGAAAGACAGATCTTCAATTTCACCTATCGTATGTTGGGAGATGAGGAGGAAGCTGAGGATTTGACACAGGATATATTCATCGCTGCATTCAAGGGCATCCGGAAATTTCGCGGCGAGGCCAAGTTTTCCACCTGGCTCTATCGGATTGCCCTAAATCAGACACGCAATCGCATAAAATACCTGTCGAGAAGAGACTTTTTTGCCAAGCAGAACAGACGAGCACAGCACAAAGAGGAAAGCCCTTGGGAAAATCCAGAGTTCTTGGCAGACAGCGCTCCCACACCAGAGCAGTGGACATTGACCAAGAGCATGGCTGCTCAGGTTCAGGAATGCCTAAATCAGATTCCTCCTCAGGCAAGACAGATCTTGGTGCTGAGAGATGTGCAGGGCTTTTCCTATGAGGAGTTGAGTGAAATGCTCTCTCTTAACCCCGGCACAGTCAAATCGCGTCTCCATCGAGCCAGATCTGCTTTGCAGCAACGTTTGGCAGATAAATTAGAGTAAGAGCCTATGGAGTGCCGAGAGTACGAAGCACAGTTCAATGATTATCTGGACGGTGAGCTTTCCCTGAAAGAGCGGGAAACATTGAAGGTGCATCTTCGGGAATGCTTATCCTGCTATCGCAAATGGAACTCTCTGCAGAAAACCAAGGAGGTTGTCAGCCGACTGCCAAACCTGAATCCTCCCTCATATCTCAGTGCAATCGTAATGGCGAGAGTGAAGGAGCGTCCCTCACGGAGGCTAACCTGCTCTTTTTCCCAGCTCCCCAAATGGATCCCCTTGGGGGCGGTCGCGGCCTTGGTACTAATCGTCTCCCTTGTTCTCTGGCAAGTTCTGCTGCCCTCCGTTCCGCTCAGATCTCGTGTATCGAACCAAAACAATACTCCGAATATAGGCTCAACTTCCAGGCAGCCAGTATCCAAATGGACAACGACAAGGGAAGAGTCTCAGGCCCCTGTTCCAGTAATGGTCCTCAGAGTCAAAGACTTCTCAAGGGCCGATCGTGAGTTGCAATCTATGCTCCGTTCGATTTACGGTCCTATGTTTACGCCCACTCGTCCCCTCAATTCCAGTTCAGCTCGGTTGATCGACATCAAAGTACCAGGACAGCGTTTCTCCCACCTGCTCCGCGAACTGCACAAGATAGGCCATTTGGATCAGAGTCAGGTGGAGATTCGTGGATCGGTCAATCCTCAGAAACAAAAAGCCATTTCTATCCGTATTGTCGTGGTAGGGAATGGGTCGGATGTTGAGATCCACCAAATTAGGGGAGTAAAAAATGAGCCAGCTGGCACAGAGTAAGGAGCATAGGGCATAGGGTCATTAGTTCATTTCTTTCGAAACGTCCGAATGGTTCGAGTGGTCCATCACAGAGGTCAGAAGTCGGAGATCAGAGATCAGCTTTATCCCTGACCTCTGACATCTGATCCTTGACCTCTATGTTCTGCCTGCTGCTGCCAGCTTGTCCTGAGCCTGCCGAAGGGCCCGTCTCGCCGCATACACCATGACCCAAAGAGTAAGTTTCCAACTGTGTGATTATTTTAGTCTACCCTTTTCCAGCGAGTACCCTCCGGAGTATCAACAACCTTGATACCAAGCTTCAAAAGTTCTTGGCGCATTCTGTCAGCCTCTTTCCACCGTTTGCTCCGCCTGGCCTCGGCTCTAGCTTCCAGAAGTTTGCAGGCTTTTTCGTCCAGATCAGCCTCAGGGGAGCAAGCAATATTCAGCACAGAATCAAGTCGCTCCATGGCAGCCAGCGCAGCTTCCTTTTGGCTCTCGCTCAAATGGCCTGCTGATATATATGGATTGAGTTTGCGGATAAAACTGAAGACAGCAGCGAGGGCTGATGAAATGTTGAGATCATCGCCCATGGCCTCGTCAAAATTTTGCTCAACCTCGTAGATTAGCTGATTGACCTCTTCGGAAGCCTCTCCTATGATCACATGCTGTAACCGGTGGATGAATTCATCCAACCGTTCCAGGCTTCGAGCAACCTCCTCCATTCTTCCCTCTTCGTAGTGAAGTGGCTTACGGTAATGGGTTGCCAACAACCAGTATCGTATTTGTCTGCCACTGTAACCCTGTTTAAGCAACTCCTGCACCGTTTCCTTACCCTCACCTTCTCTTGACTTCTTTTTTCCGTCCGCGAGTACCCGCTCACTGTGAATATAATAGTTGGCAAGCGGTTTGCCCGTAGCTGCTTGAGCGATGGCGATTTCGTTTTCGTTGTGGGGAAACAAGAAGTCTAAACTACTGACGTGAATGTCTATGGTCACTCCTAAGTGTTTAATGGCCAGAGCGACCGTCTCGAGATGCAGAGAGGGTAATACGTTCCCCCAGATCGTCTTTAAATAGATCCCCCGTTTGAGCTCTGCCAGCGTAGCCCTCCTCAGGAGAGTAAAATCGCGGGGGTTCTCTTTCTCATAAGCTTCAAGGTCAACGGTCTTACCCAGTCTTATTTTTTGTAGGTCCACCCGAGATAGTTTGCCATAGTCATTAAATTTGGAGATGTCAAAATAGACAGAACGAAGTTTCTCATAGGCTACACCCTTTTCCATCAAGGACTTGCTAATCTCCAGAATGTCATCCACGTGTTCACTGGTTCGGGGATAATAGGTAGCGGCTTGCACGCCCAGCACTTCTGTATCCCGCCGACAGATCTCCATATAGCGCTCGGCGTCAGTGTGTGAGCCATGACTAGAATCCAGTATGGCCTTTTCCCTCATGTCAGTAATGTTTACCGCTTGGCTTACCTCAAACCCCTTATATTCCAAATAGCGCCGGAGGAGATCTGCCACCACCAAGCGGCGACTCTCGGTAAGTCTGAGTGATTCCCCTACTACCGGTCCGGTGGTAAAAAGGGAGATTTTGCCTTCAGATATAGGCTTGAATTCTTCTTTCTGGCGTGAATAGGTATTGTAAAAGCGGAAATCCGGCTCTGAAAGAGTGGTAAACAAGTTCGTACTCAGATAACGTTCACCACCATCCGGTAGAATGGCTACTATGTATCCCTTTTCCACAGTGCTCGCAGCGCGGAGAGCCGCCGCCATGGAAGCCCCACTACTCATTCCTACAAAAAGGCCCTCTTCCCGCGCTAACCGCCTCGCCGTTTCGAAAGCCTCGGCGTCTTCAATATGAACTATCTCATCCAGGAGTTCCTTGTCAAAAATCCCAGGGACATATGATTCTTTCATGTTCTTGAGCCCTTGAATTTTGTGTCCCATGTAGGGCTCCACCGCTATAACATAGATGTCCTGGTCGTACTCTTTCAAGCGTCTGGTTATACCGATAGCCGTGCCAGTAGTTCCAAGGGTCGCTACAACATGCGTTACCTTTCCTTCAGTTTGCTCCCAAATCTCCTCGGCAGTCGTAAAATAATGCGCTTTCCAGTTGTCCTCATTGTTGAACTGGTCAGGCATGAAATAGCGATCTGGAAACTGCCGTGCAAGCTCGTAAACCTTTTCGATGGCACCGTCTGTTCCAAGGGTCCCGGGAGTAAGCAAGATCTCGGCACCGAGCGCTTTAAGTATCTTTTGGCGCTCCTGACTGGCGGTCTCGGGCATGGCCAGGGTAATACTATAGCCTTTTACCGCCGCAACTACGGCCAAACCAATGCCGGTATTGCCGCTTGTGGCCTCAATGATAGTCTTTTCCGGTGTAAGCTCGCCTCTGAGCTCCGCTTGCTCGACCATCTGCAGAGCAATGCGATCCTTGACTGAACCCCCAGGATTTCTAGATTCCAGCTTGGCATAAATGGTCACCCTTGGATTGGAATTGAGGCGGCTTACACGAATTAAAGGTGTATTGCCAATCAGCTTCAGGACATTATCATAGACATTTGCCATCTCTTTTTCCTGTCCAAAATATCTTTCGCCGTCCTCCGCCAACTGTGGAAAAGGATGAGCTGAAGGACTTATAAACAAAAAAAACATACTCAATAACAAAATCACTTGCAACTACAAAGGTAATCATGTGAGCGCCATTTCTAACTACACACCCGCTCTTGCCTGGGTTGACCTGTGCAAAAAACTGTGAAAGGATGCCCAAGGGTAAACCCTTAATCATCTAACACGGATAGCTTATGTGTTCCCGCCTCGGTTAGACTGTGACCACGAAACTGGGAACCCTCTTACGGTAAATACCATTAGCGGTGCGGGCTTGTGCTTCCCACCCGTCTGTCTTGGAGGGTGGAGCACAGCGAGTGCGAATACTGTAGCCGCCTTTCCTGATCCTGCGTACGATGTTATTATGGCTGTTACCAACTCGTAGATAATAAGGAGAACTATTCTCATGGATCGGAAGATTTTTGGGTTAAATTTGTCCGTTGAAGCTACCTCCGCCTATATACTGATTTGTAATCTGGCCGATAGTGGTACGCCAATCACTATTGAATCGGCGGGAACATTTTGGAATGACGAACCCGAGGCGCTAGTCGATGCTCTGGAGGAACTTAGCCGGCACCGCATAATCTTTGAAGCACAAGATGCCAATCAGATGCGGCAATACTACCTAAATCCTTCAGACCTTTGGAAGAGAACTGCCGAGGTATAGAGTATAGGGCATAGGGCATAGAGTCATTAGTTCAATTCTCTCGAAACGTTCAAAGCGTACTAGTCGTCAATTCAGCTCACAGATAATTCGTCAATTAGTCAAATGGTCGATTAGTCAAAAAGGAAATCAGGCAAATAGTTATTCGTCATTGAGGCGATTCATAACCATTTGAC
>JAJDNB010000167.1 GCA_022340905.1 Deltaproteobacteria bacterium
CTTACTGGGTAAACAGTCGTCTCCGACTAGAGGGAGAAAACGCCATAAACAAACGTCATCCCGGTATCGTCAAAATACACAAGAGGATCATGCAGGAATACGACGGAGGCCGGGTTACCAGTATCTCGCGCAAAGAGATGGAGCAGTGGGCCCGCCAATATCTCCCGGAATATTTTGTCAGCGAGTTCGACTTGCTCAAAGAACAGGCCCATGGGCTGGCAGCTCACCTGGTGGAGGAAGTGGTGGAATCCGATGAGATCAAATCAATGGATCCGACCCGTCAAGAACCAGTACTCCAAAGCCTTTTGGATCTCAATCCTTTTATTCAGTACATCTATGTCACTGATCGCGAAGGGATAAAAATTACTAGGAATGTTACTCACATTTCCGATCGCGCTAAGTATGGTAAGGCTCAAGTCGGGGAAAACCTCGCCGATCGCGACTGGTTTATTAATCCCATCAAAGACGGCAAGGTTCATATTACTGACTTCTACAAATCCATCTATACAGGGGCTTTGTGTATAACGGTATCCGCACCCATTCGTGACGCAGCAGATGATATCGTCGGAGTTCTCGGACTCGACATTAGATTCGAAGAATTGGCCAAACTTGAAGAAGAGGCGGAGTTGTAATCTGGGTCTCAACCAAGGCGCATCAATAGAGATTCAAAAATGTTTTAAACAGCATTTTAAATTCGATATCCTAAGCACGAAACACGAAACAAATCCGAAGCACCAATTACCAAATGTTCAAAACAGTACTGATTAAAACTACAAAGCTTATGTTTTGGTCATTTGAACTTCGAGCATTGGTAAATTGTTTCGGATTTCGATATTCGGATTTCGGATTTAAATATCGTGGACAAAGGATGAGTGTTTGGGACTTCTTTTCCTTCTGGATTCTCCTCTCCGCGATTCCCTTGCTCTTTGCTGCTTGCGCCAGCACCCCGCCAGCTGCACAAAAGGGTGATTCCTACACAATAGCCGGTAAGCGCTATTATCCAATCAGCTCTTCTGCCGGCTTTGTCCAGCGAGGTCTGGCCTCGTGGTACGGCGGGAAATTCCACGGCCGTCTTACCTCCAACGGTGAGCGCTATAACATGTACGGCCGTACTGCCGCCCATAAAACCCTCCCCTTCAATACGTACGTCCGGGTGACAAATCTGAAAAACGGCAGAAAAACGCTAGTTCGCATCAATGATCGCGGCCCCTTTGTCCACGGCCGCATAATCGACCTTACCTATACCTCTGCGCACGAACTGGACATGTTGGAAGACGGGGTAGTGCAGGTAAAGATTGAGGCTTTGGGTTACGCTCACAAAAAACGGGAGGCCGGAAAATGGGTACGAGTTTACGAAAAACCTGCCAGTTACACGGAGGGGGACTTCACCATTCAGGTGGGGGCATTTGCATTAAGGGAAAATGCCCTCCGTTTGCATGCCTCCTTGAGCCGGAAGTACAGGGAGACAAGCGTAATGGTCTTTGACCGGGGTGATGAAAGATTCTACCGGGTGCGCGTTGGACGGTATTCTCGTTTGGAACACGCCGAAGCAGGTGCCAAACGTTTGCAGCAGCAAGGTTTTCCCAACGCCTTCGCCGTGGCAAGGGATAAGTGAAGGAAAACGCATAGTGCATAGAGCATAGCGCATAGCGTCACCAAAGCTCATGGGTCATGGGTAATAGGTTACAGGCAAGAGAGCTCCTATGACCCATTACCTATGACCCATAACCTAATTACGGAATGAGGTTGTTATGAAGGTACTGACTTACCCTGGTGAAGAGGCGGAAACCCGAATTGAGCAGATCGTGAACCGGTCTCTATCCTATCCGGTGGACCTTGAGCACAGTGTGGTGGAAATCATCAAAGCGGTGCAAGCCGAGGGTGATGCCGCCCTGTTGCGCTATACCCGTCAGTTCGATGCTCCCAGGATCAAATCGGAGGAACTCAAGGTCAGTGACTCAGAGATGGAAGAGGCTGCCAAGCAGGTTGATCCTGATTTTAGTGGTCTTGTGCAGCGTGCCAAGGAAAATATTACCGCCTTTCACCAGGCCCAAAGGAGGAATTCCTGGTTCATGCCTCGTAAGGACGGTTCCATCCTCGGGCAGATGTTCACGCCGGTGGCAGCAGCGGGGCTCTATATTCCAGGCGGGCGTGCTGGGAAAACTCCTCTTATCTCTTCTCTCCTCATGAACAGTATTCCCGCAATTATTGCCGGAGTTCCGCGTCTGCAGGTGGTGACCCCGCCTCGCCAGAACGGCAGTGTCAACCCCCATCTCCTTGTGACCTCGCAGCTCCTCGGGATTAGGGAGGTTTTTAAGGTTGGAAGCGCATGGGCCATAGCAGCACTCGCTTTCGGTACCGCCACTATACCTGCGGTGGATTTGATAGTGGGCCCAGGGAATATCTACGTTACCCTGGCCAAAAAGCTCCTGGCTGGCCAAGTTGGGATTGATATGATAGCCGGGCCTAGCGAAATCCTTGTCATTGCCGACTTCAGTGCCAACCCCCATCATATAGCCGCAGATCTCCTCAGCCAAGCAGAACACGATCCCATGGCAAGCGCACTCATGCTTACTGCGGATGCAGCGTTGGCTGAAACTACCGCAGGTGCTCTAAAGGAGCAGCTGGCCGAACTCCCCAGACGAGAGGTAGCCGAGGAATCTCTGAGCGCATTCGGCGGCATTGTGGTAGTAAACGACTTGGACGCAGCCCTTGCCCTGGCGAACAAGATAGCTCCTGAACATCTCGAATTGCTGGTGGAGCAACCTTTTCAGTTTCTGGGAAAAATTAAAAATGCCGGCGCTGTTTTTCTTGGTCACCACACCCCCGAGCCTGTGGGAGATTACTTTGCCGGTCCCAACCACGTTTTGCCCACAGCCGGCACAGCTCGGTTTGCCTCGGGCCTGAGCGTAGACCACTTCACCAAGAAAACTAGCGTGATCTCCTATTCATCAGAGGCCCTGCTGCGGGATGCAGCAGATATTATGCGGTTGGCCGAACTGGAGGGTCTCGAAGCTCACGCCCGATCGGTGAGAGTGAGGCTGGAGAAAGACCAGGCACTTTCTTAATTGCACCCGCCCGCCTCGCCTTGCTCCCATGGCGGGCGGGGATTTCGTATTTCTGATTGTGGATCTTGAAATTCGAAACCTACAATGAGACAATCGAGCAGGCAAGAGATGATAGGCACGTGAACTTGATTGTTTTTCCTCTTAATTCTGAAATTTCGCTCCTGACTCCTTACGCTGATCACTCCGACATCAGAGAAACAGAATAGACAACTATATCAAGGTGGCATAAGAGTATTCAGGTTGCCTTTGCCTCACCGTTGGCAAGCTTCAAATATAGCGGAGAGATTGGCAGGTTAATTGCACTGGAAAAATTCTGAAGTCTATGCCAAAATTGCCTCCTCAAATTGCGGGAGTCGAGGCTGCCATGAAAGGTGGAATTTGCCACTGGTTCGATATAGAATAGTTTGTTGTAATCCACTAAGCTTTACCTGTCTCGACTGTAGATTGAACCTTTCATGAGATAATGGAATTCGAGTAAGAGCCGGTGTGTAATGTGGTCACTGCACTAGTGTAGGTGAGTGGGAAGTGGACTGCTATGGAAAAGCCGACAAACGAAACGGTTGATGACCAAAAAGAGAGGACAACTGCACCGCAAACCTCTCTCAAGGGAAAGCGTCTTATCAATCTGTTCATTTCTCTCCTGGTCATTTTCCTTGGCCTTGGGGTTGCCACCTATATTACCCACAAAGCCCCCAAAGCTCAAAAGCGGGCGCCGGTAAAGGCTATACCCGTGGTGGAAGTGCAGGTGGTTGAACCTGGGGACCATCGCATAATGGTCCCGGCTATGGGCACAGTGGTGCCGGCCCGTGAGGTGACCCTCAGAGCACAGGTGTCAGGGAAAGTACTTTCTCTACATCCTGAGTTTATCGAAGGCGGTTATATAAAAGAAAACGCTGAAATCTTGAGGATCGACCCGGTGGATTATCAGTTGACCGTTACCTTGGCTGAAGCCAAGGTGAAAGACGCAGAGAGCGCTCTCGAGTTAGCCGAAGAAGAGACCAATGCGGCCAGGGAAGAGTGGCGTTTGCTCAATGAAAATACTGCAAATACAAACGATGCACCGCCGCCCCTTGTGGCCAAAGAACCTCAGCTGGCAGCTGCCCAAGCCAAGTTGAAGGCAGAGCAGGCGGAACTCAAAAGAGCGGAACTGGACCTCAACCGGACCTCCGTCCGCGCCCCCTTTAATGCCATTGTTCGCTCCAAGAGTGTGGAAGTGGGATCTTTGGTTACCCCCCAGGACCCCTTGGCTGAACTGGTGGGCGTGGATGAGTATTGGATCCAGGTTTCCGTGCCGGTTGACTATCTGCAATGGATCTCCGTTCCCAATCGGAAAGGTAAGAAGGGGTCACAAGTGCGGGTGGTGCATCGAAGCGGTTACGAGCGCACCGGTGCAGTTATCGAGCTTCTCGGGGACTTGGAGACCGAGGGGCGCATGGCCCGCATCCTGGTGGCGGTCAAAGATCCTCTAGGATTGAAAGACTCTGGCCAGTCGACTCGCCCTTTGCTCATTGGGGACTATGTTCGGGTCAAAATTGAGGGCTCGCCCCTGAGCCAGGTTTTTCGCATTCCCCGAGTCGCCCTGAGGGATAATGATACCATCTGGGTGGTAGGAGATAACTCGACCCTGGATATCCGTACGGTAAATATTATCTGGCGGGATCCACAAACGGTGTTTCTTGACCAGGGTTTGGACCCCGGAGACCGCATAATCGTGTCGGATCTAGCCGCTCCGGTGGAGGGCATGAAGATCCAAATGGAAGGAGCGGAAGGGACCGAACCCGCCCAAGAGGGGAAGATGGGAAACGGCTGATCTTCTCGGGATAGTGACGCATTGAGATTATGAAAGCTGGGGTAACAAAAGAACGCTCGGGCAGTGCCATCGGTTGGATGGCCGGACATTCGGTCACCGCCAATTTGTTGATGTTCGTGTTCCTCGTGGGTGGTTTGATCTTCAGCCTGAGGATCAAAAAAGAAGTTTTTCCCGACTTCGAGCTGGATATGGTGAACATTACGGTTCCCTATCCTGGCGCCAGTCCGGAAGAGATAGAAAGGGGTATCATCCTCGCCATCGAGGAGTCCATCCTCGACTTGGAGGGGATTAAGAAAGTGACCAGCTCCGCCCAAGAAGGCGTTGCTAGAGTAACCGCAGAAATCCAGGAGGGCGAAGATATTCAGGCCATCGCCCAGGATATAAAGAACGAGGTGGACCGGATCACTTCCTTTCCCGAAGAGGCGGAAGAGCCCCAGGTTGTGATCGCCAAACGCAAACGATTCGTGGTTTCTCTGGCGCTTTACGGAAATGAAAGCGAGCGAGTGCTCCGGGAGCTGGCTGAGGTGGTGCGGGATCGCTTCCTGCAGGATCCGGCAATTACTCAGGTGGAACTGGTGGGCGTACGTCCGCTCGAAATCAGTATCGAGATCCCTCAGAACACCTTGCGCACCTACAACTTGACCCTGGGCGAGGTGGCGCAACGTATCAGACAGGCATCGGTTGAACTTCCTGGAGGAGCCATAAAAAGCGAAAGGGGCGATGTTCTGTTGCGCGTCAAGGATCGACGAGACTATGGCCGGGAGTTCGCTCAAATACCGATTGTTACGACCCAGGATGGAACCCGAGTGTTACTGGAAGACATCGCCACCATTAGAGACGGGTTCGAAGAAACCGACAATTTCGCCACCTACAACGGCAAGCAAGCCGTATTGATCGAAGTCTACCGGGTAGGGGATCAGACTCCCACCTCGGTCTCTCGGGCGGTTAGAGAACAGCTCGCCATAATCAACAGTCAGATTCTACCCAAAGGTGTTACTCTCGAAAGCCGCTATGATCGATCCGACATTTACCAACAGCGCATGGACTTAATGGTGACCAACGGCTACCTTGGTCTTAGTCTAGTGTTCATTCTTCTAGCCATTTTCCTCGAGGCCCGTCTCGCCTTCTGGGTGAGCCTTGGCATCCCCGTATCCTTTCTCGGTTCTTTTCTCATTTTGCCTGTCTTCGGAGTCAGCGTCAATTTGGTATCCATGTTTGCCTTTATCGTCACCCTTGGAATCGTGGTGGATGACGCCATCGTGGTGGGAGAAAACGTCTATTACCACCATCAAGCGGGCACTCCCTGGTTTGAAGCGGCGGTTAGCGGTGCACGGGAAATAATGATGCCCGTCACCTTCAGCGTACTGACCAACATGGTGGCTTTCATGCCCATGTTCTTTGTTCCAGGCTTCATGGGTAAAGTCTTCAAACAGATACCTATTGTGGTCATCAGCGTCTTCTCCATCTCTCTGATTGAAAGTTTGCTCATCCTCCCAGCTCATATCGGCCACCACAAGGGCCGCACCCGCAATCGATTTTTTCAATGGCTCCATAACAGTCAACAGCGATTCAGCCGTTTTTTCATCCGCATGGTCCACACCCGTTACGGCCCCTTTCTCGATCGGGCCCTTCACTATCGCTACGTGACCCTCTCCATCGGGCTTGCCGTGTTGGTGATCACCGCAGGGTACATCAAGAGCGGCAGAATGGGCTTTGAACTCTTTCCCAAGGTGGAATCAGACTACGCCAAGGTTACAGCGGTGCTTCCCTTTGGTACAGCATTTCAAAAAACCCAAAAGGTACAGGAGAGATTGGTTACAGCGGCCCAGAAGGTGGTGGCTGAAAAAGGCGGCGACTCACTGAGTGAGGGCATCTTTGCAGTAATCACAGACAACCAGGCGGAGGTGCGCTTGTATCTCACTCCCCCGGGAGAGCGTCCCATTTCCACCGCAAAAGTGACGGAGCTTTGGCGCTCAGAGGTGGGAACCATCCCCGGGCTCGAGTCAATTAAGTTTGAGTCCGACGCCGGAGGACCAGGCAGCGGAGCGGCCATTTCGGTGGAACTCAGCCACCGGGATGTCCCCGTCCTCGAGCGTGCCAGCGCTGAACTGGCGGAGGCTCTGGTGCTCTATCCAGAGGCGGAGGACGTGGACGACGGTTTTTCTCCGGGAAAGCACCAGCTCGATTTCCAGATTACTCCTGAGGGCCGAAGTCTTGGGCTCACCTCCCAGGAAGTCGCCCGCCAGGTCCGCCATTCCTACTACGGCGCTGAAGCCCTTCGCCAGCAAAGGGGTCGTAACGAGGTCAAGGTCATGGTTAGGTTGCCTCGAGATGAGCGCACATCGGAGTATAATCTGGAAGAGATGATCCTCCGCACCCCTGCAGGATCGGAGATACCATTGCGGGAAGCGGTAAACGTCAGGCGCGGCCGGGCTTACACCACCATCGATCGTCGCGACGGTCGGCGGATCGTAACGGTGACAGCCGATGTCCGCCCCAGGAGCAAAGCCGGCCTGATCCTGTCGTCAGTGAAAACTGAAACTCTTCCCGAGCTCCAGCGAAAATATCCTGGTTTGACGTATAGTTTCGAAGGCAGACAGGCGGACACACGCGAAAGCACTCAGAGCCTTTTAAGAGGCCTGATGATGGCCGTGCTGGTCATTTACGCCATGCTGGCCGTGCCTTTTAACAGCTATATTCAGCCAGTCATCATTATGATCTCCATTCCCTTCGGGATTGTGGGTGCTGTAATCGGTCACCTGCTCATGGGCTACAGTCTGAGCGTCATGAGCCTGTTCGGTGTTGTCGCTCTTTCCGGGGTGGTGGTCAATGACTCCCTGGTGCTCATCGATTTTGCCAACCGCAAACAAAAGGCTGGTCTGGGTGAACACCAGGCTGTTCACGAGGCTGGGATCCACAGGTTTCGACCGATTCTGCTCACGAGCCTCACCACCTTTGGTGGGTTGGCGCCCATAATTTTCGAGACCTCCCGCCAGGCCAGATTTCTGATTCCCATGGCCGTCTCCCTCGGATTCGGCATCATGTTCGCCACCCTGATTACCCTGCTGCTGGTTCCGTGCCTGTATCTCATGGTCGAAGACATCAAGAGGTTGTTCGGCATCGGTCGGGTGTCGGAGCAACCAGCCCTTCAACCATGATCTGCATTAATCGCCTACTACCACGACGAAACTGGGAACTCGCTTGTGGGACTGAGCAAAGCTCAGAACGCGAACCGGATAGGGTGAAAGCGAGAAAGGGCCGAAGCGAGAAAGGAGAAAGACCGCCTTGTCTTGCCTTTCCTCGCCTTTCCCGCTTTTCTCGCATAGTATGTCCATGCTCTTTGCTCTATGCCTTAACAAATCCGAAATCCGAATTCCGAAATCCGCAATAGATCAGCGCTATGCTCTATGCGAGCTGACCCGCCCCAGTTGATCAAGCTCATGGTCATATTTGTCGATGACTAGCTCCCAAGAGTATTGTTCCATGTGATCTGCAAGGTCTTCCCTCTTGTCCCTGAAATTCCCCGGATTTGCCAGGATTAGGTTCAATTTCTCCACCAACTCCTCTTGGCTGCTGTATAGGCAATCATCATGAAACTCTTGCGGGATCAGTTCTGGGTAAACAAGGTTGTTGGGCAACAGGGGATAGCAGCCGTGCCGTATTGCCTCTACCACTGATATGCCAAAATTCTCCTGAATTGCGGTGCTAACAACAACTACACCTTGCCTGAGCCACTCCCTATAGGTCTCCTTTGAGGGTTCATAACCGTATTGGACGACTCTTCCCCCGAATTTCTCTCTGGCGGTGAGGAAAGTCTTGGGCACTACCTGAAAATTTTCTCCCAGGAGAGCCAGACGAAATTCTTGGTCCAGAGACAGAACCGACACGAGGGCAGAAAAAAAGCGCTCGGGCTGTTTATCGAACTCCCATCTGTGATTCCAAATGATCAGAGGTGGCTGAGAAAGGTCCCAAGGACTCAGATTGGTCGGCCCTGGCGGATAGCTGCAACCAGGATGGAGAACCGCTGCCTTTGCCTGGATCTGCTCGATCACCCAACGAGGCCGGTATTCCGGCATCATTTCAATAAATCCGGGGAGGGCATTGAAAAAAGTGTTTTTATGGGTCTTTGAGTTAAAAAGCAATCTTTCGGCTACCATCCCGGTAGTTATGTCGGTGAAGCCAAACTGATAATCCATGGTTTCACCGGCGGGAAAAGGATAGCAGAGCTGATTTTCATGGAAATAGACCAGTCCACTAGGACAATCCGCTCCCCATTGAGCTTTCAGATCGGAAAGGCTCATCAGGTTAGATGCAATCAACCCATCATAGTCTGACGGGTTTTGCACCTTCCTGGCAAAATGGAGCGCAGCTCCTCTCATCCGCCACTTCCAGAAACGAGCAGGAAGGGTTATGAGGTCGATCCGGTGGCGGGAATGGCTCACCCAGCCATCGGCAAAATCTCGATGGGAGCCGCCGTAGAATGGTTCGAGAAAGAGAAATTTCATGGGTATACCCTAAGGTTACATACCCACGCCGGGGAAAAACGCGTTTGAATATGCCAAAATTTGAGCGCAGCGATTTTTATCGGTTTGGACATGTGACATTAGGGTACCACCTTAGCACAGTTCTCTATTGCTGTCCTAGAAGTGATCTTGTAGACTTCACAGGCAATAAAGCCTCCGGGCTTTAGGTTTCCGGTTTCAGGTGTCAGGAGAGATGAGCATGGGGCATGGAGTACAAAAATTTCGAAATTGTCAATGCTGAAACCTGTTGGAGCGAAGCGCAAATCCCGTCTGAAGCGAAACGGCAGCGGGGAACACTTAAACCTCGATTTGAGAAAGGGGATATGAATGGACGAAAAATACCTGCGACTGCTCGAGGCCACGAAAGCTTTGGTCAACTATATCGATGCGGAACATGTTTTCGACAAAGGAGTACAAACGGGACGGGGCGCCTTCGACACTTCGCGATCCCAGCAATTTGATGACCTCGTTGACAAGGCCAGAGAGGCGGTGAAAAAGGCTGAAAATACTGGAACTAGTTAGGATCCAAGCTGGCTTCTTTGACAATCCCACCAATTATTGTTGACAGTTTCTTTGATAGGGTCATAAGATGAATTTAGGTGCTTCACAGTATCTATCATCTGACGGACCGGAGAGATAATTACTCCAAAAGGGCGGAGGAGAAAGATATCGCCTGTATTATCTCTTTACCTCTGCCCAGCAGAGGAAGACAACTCCATTTATCGGCAAGTGTTCACCTGGCACCTCTCGTATTGCCTTAAAAGAAAAAAAGAATAGACGGTGAAAACCACATTAACGAATGTAGCCAACCAGATGCACTCAGCCGATCCGGATGCCCAGTTTGCTTTTGAATTCTGGGACGGGGAGGCTATTGTTCACGGCAACCAGCCTCAAGTGTCTTTGCGATTCAAATCAAAAGAAGGTGCCAAAAAGCTTCTTCGCAACGGATTTCTGGGGTTTGGGGAAGCATACTTTACCGGTGATCTCGAGGTCGAAGGCGATCTGCAAGAGTTGTTGCGCTTGGGTATTTGCCTCAAGTACGACAGGAGAAATCTTTCGTTCTGGCAAAAAATTCGGTTTCTCGCCCACTCTCTGGCGACAAGAAACACGTTGGGTAGAGCCCCACAAAACATCGAGCATCATTACGATCTGGGCGACAACTTCTACCAACTTTTTCTTGACCAGACCCTCACTTACTCTTGCGGGTACTTTACCAGCGACAGCGATAGCCTCAAGCAGGCGCAATGCAACAAGTACGAACATATTTGCCGCAAGCTGAGACTTCGGCGAGGAGAAAAGTTACTCGACATCGGCTGTGGATGGGGAGGAATGCTCATCCATGCCGCGCAAAATTATGAAGTCAGGGGTCTGGGAGTTACCCTTTCTCGGAATCAATATGAACGGGCGAACATGGAAATCAAAGAACTCGGCTTGCATAACAGCATAAAGGTGGCACTGGCCGATTACCGCGAGATTGATGAAGAATTTGACAAGTTTGTTTCCATTGGAATGTTCGAACACGTGGGAAAAGCATTTATTCCGGCGTTTATGAATAAACTTTCGAGGCTTTTGAGAAGAGGAGGAATTGGCCTCCTGCACACCATTGGTAAAGTAACGGAGTCTCCAGGTGATCCTTGGATATTACGATACATTTTTCCAGGGGGCTATATTCCAAACTTACCCGAGATTGTTCGGGAAATGGGCCTAGCTGGTTTCTCCCTACTCGACGTGGAAAACTTGCGCCTGCATTATGCTCGCACTTTGGACTGCTGGGCAGACAACTATGAAAGAAATCTTGAAAAAGTTGCACAGATGTTCGATGAATCCTTTGTACGAATGTGGAGGTTGTTTCTTAACGCTTCCTCGGTAGGATTTAAATATGGAAGTTCACGCCTTTATCAAATTCTTTTCTCTAACGGGTTGAACAATGAACTGCCCCTGACGCGCAAACATATCTACCAGGATGCTCACCATTAGAAAACTAATTTGCGCATGACGCAGTGCGCATAGCAAAGAGGCATAGGGCATAGCGCATGGAGTTAATAAACGATACATAGTAAAGGGTAACAATTGCACAACAGATCCGTTTACCGTTCACCGTTTACTTTTCACCAAACGCTATGCGCTGTGCTCTTTGCCCTTTGCTTTTATCCTCCCTCCCTTGACCGAGAATTCAAGAATGGTTAGTTTTAGTTAAACCTTAGGGTTCATATATAGGAGGGATAAACGATGGCTGATCGTAGAGATATAGATGATAGTTACATGCAGTCTG
This sequence comes from Deltaproteobacteria bacterium, assembly GCA_022340905.1. GTDB lineage: Bacteria > Desulfobacterota > Syntrophobacteria > BM002 > BM002 > BM002. Next base: position 11,674 of record JAJDNB010000167.1, read on the forward strand.
GTTGGGAAGGCCCGGGCATAGAAATCTGGCCCGAAGAAGATGACTACATTATGTGGCGCTCCATGAAGGAGGACGCCAGAAGACACCTCGAGTGCAATACCCCCGCCATGGAAGCAAGCCCTTTTTGCGGTAAAGGTTACCACAACGGATAAACTAGCAGCATTAAGAACCGCCAGACCATCATACAAAAAACCCGCTCACGAGAGCGGGTTTTTTTATTTTCTGCACCTATTTTCCCGCCGAACATGGAAACGTTCATGTTAATATTACCTATATCTAAATGTTTATATTTTTCTTGACAAAAGGACTGGCAGTATGGCTTTCTAAAATAAGGAGTAATACGTGGAAATTCGAAGGAGGTTCGCTATGAAGAAGATCATGGTGGTTGGTTGTGGAGCCTACATGGACAGCGGATACGGCTGCGCAGGAGAATGGAGGTGTCTCAAGGCTGCTGCTTTGGGTGAAGGTAAATTCGACGAACCGTCTCAAGTAATTTCCTTTGTCACCTGTGAGTGTCCGGGACGCAGCCTGGCTGCCAATGCTGGAGTCGCCATGAAAATGTCGGAAATGCAGCCCGATGTCATTCACTTGAGTTCGTGTCTAGTAAATGCCAAGCCGGATTGTCCCTACTCCACACCAGAACAATTCGCCCAGATGCTCGAGAACAAGTTTCAAATCCCGGTGGTGTTGGGAACCCACGAGTACCATTAGACGGAACTTGTCATGGTCTACGTTTATCTAATGGGAGATTAGCAACGGTTGACTCATAGCCTCGTGTAGACATCCCTTTTTACAATTTCATCAGCCAAGTTTCGGGCCAGTGAGAAAAGAAATAGGCAATCAAAGAAATCTTAGACAATACTAAAAACCTTGAGGTAGAGGTGTGTTATGGCAGAAGAGGTAAAAGAAAAGAAGAAAAAAGAACTACCCATCGCGCAGGTAACCACCTGCAAATCCACTCAGCAGATGTTGCGCAAGGCAGCGGAAGACGGGGTAGAGACCGCCTTTCACCGGGCAGCGGAGATGAAG
>JAJDNB010000172.1 GCA_022340905.1 Deltaproteobacteria bacterium
TTCAAACGTAATCAATACGACGAAGATAACGATCAAGCTCCACCAATATCGCGCCTCAATGTTATCAAAGAGTGCCCGCCAACTTCCCTTGAGCACGCGATAGTGAATTACAAAGCTCGTACCCCCCAACAACATTCCCAAAATGATAACGTACTCCATCCAAATATAGTTCGAATATCCCATTAAACGATAGTATTCAATACTGGCGTCGTGGGGCGAGAACCCACCCGTAGATAGAGCCGTGAAGCTGTGACAGATGCTATCAAAGAGCCCCATTCCCAGAGCGAATAAGGCCAAGGCAATGAAGAAAGTGAATCCGGCGTAGATGCTGAAAAGTACTCTGATGGTGTTTGCCAGGCCCGGTACCGGACGGTCCACGTTGATCTTGTGTCCTTCTGAACCAAAGAGCTTGTGAGGACTGCCCCCCCTAAAAATAACTAACATAAACATGGTCAGTATCCCTAACCCACCTACCCACTGGGTCAGAGCACGCCAGAAGAGAATGCTTTTCGGCATTTGATCAAGGCCGGTGAACATGGTAATGCCAGTGGTTGTAAAGCCACTCATTGCCTCAAAAAAGCCGTCCAGGTAAGTACTCCCGATGCCGAGCACGAAAGGAAGCGCTCCAATTGCTGAAAACCCGAGCCAACCCACGCTGCAAATTAAGGCAGATTGGAGCCTGGTAGGATGCTCAGCAGCAAGAAGCCTTTGCAAAAGAATTCCAAGAAAGAGGGAAAGGGCTGCAGGCAACAGAAATGCTTCGAGAGTGAGTAGATCTTTTTGATACTCACCATAGATGAGAACGAGTATTAAAGGAATGGTAAGGGCACAGGCAAGGGCGATCAATAAGGGCCCACAGTAATATAAGACAACCTTTAGGGTTCTTGCTATCCGTCGCATGAGATATCAATAGCGAAGCACGAAGCACTCAGCCAGGGTTTAGATGTCGAGCAAATGAGATAATTTGGTCATGGTGTCATCTTGACTCAATTAGGCTTAACGACCAAGATTAGAGCCCTTCCCCAAAGGTGTGGGAGAGTCTTGAGCAATGGAAGTTTTTTCTTTAGCAGAAAGGCTAAATAGAGGGGTATTTGCAGGTTCTGATGCGATGAGATTCTCGTTTTCGCCAGAGAAATTGACCAGGACCATTCCCGAAAATTTATCGTTCTTGTAGACTTCCACTCGAAAGATATTCCCGCTCTTGTCTACGGAGAATCGCTTCATGATATCTTCTTGCCCAATGATGACACCTGCCTCATCAGAGGTACCCGTTTTCTTGAAGCCGATCACGTTTACCCGGTAGCCAGCTTTCGGCACAACCATAAACGACTCTTGTACTCCCAACATCTCGCCGAAAGCTGCTTTTCTCTTTTGGCCGTCAATTTGGATGGTAACGTTTTCGGTACTGAAATCGTATTCGAAGTATTGGGGGTAAATGCGAGTTATCCTGCGGTTACCATGAAAAACTCTGATGCCTTTATCCGATTCTACCAAGGCTATGAGGGGATTGCTGGGAGTGTAGACAATCTCCGCAGATTTTCTCAGAGGGATGAAGCGGAGTCGCTTCCTGGCATGAGCCACATCCAGAAAGATCCTATTGTCGTAAAATGCCAACTTCACGTTATTGTAAATTGCCCCTTTTACTCCACTCGCTGATAAGCTGAAAGACCTTTCATACTCAATTCCCAAAAGGTCCATATAGGCTTCGATGACTTTAAGGTGATAATAAGCCCGCTTGTGGGTCGGGAAATTCTTGCTCACTTCCACGCCGAAGGCAGGTTTGAGGTTTCTCACTGCGTAGTAAGTGAGTGTTTTTGCCATTTCCATGTCACCTAACTTAGTCCACGTATTTTTTACGTGATAGGCGTGTTCTGCTGAGAATAAATGGCGGTTCACCACCGCTGCCGCCTGCCGCGCTATTGCATCCAGTTCACCAAATTGCACCTTCCGTAACTGTTCTTGATCAATTATTATGCTCTGTCCCCAGCGCTTCGGGTTATGGTTTCGGTCCACATAGGTGGGTCGGTAGAATCCGCTTCCATCGTGGAGATTGAGGACCAGATCCACATGGTCATCAAGAATGATGCGCTTTACCTTTGAGATTGTGTTGAACTCCGGGTCACTCCTCCCTATCTCGGCGAATTTGCGATTGAGGTCCCCATACACACCCCGTGAACGTTTGATGATGCTAATAAAATTTAAGTTGGGAACCACCCAGACGCTTCCCTTTTTGATCTTGTAGTGAGTAGTCAGTAGAGCCGCAGCATTAAAACCGCCGGGTTCGTCTCCCTGGATGCCACCAATAACCAGCAGGGTGTTGCCCGGTAGGTTCGATCCCAGCTTGTAGACAGAAAAATCCATATGCCTGCTGGCAAAAGAGGGGCTAGTCAGAAATACCAGGTAAGCTAATATTACTGAAAGAAGTCTTTTCATGCCTGCGGATCCACCTTGATGTGCCAGGGCTCGAAGCGAACCCCCAGCAGGTTATCCAGGGGATAACGTATTTTTACGTATCCTTGTTCATTGAGCCTCTTATAGACGGACGTGGTAGTGAATCTCTCAGTGAAATTGTCAGGTCCCAAGCCTATCTGCCCCACATCAAAGTCTCCGATACCGTGATAAGAATATCCTGGGGGAGCAAGTGAGCGAGAGGCGAGAGAAAGATTCCCTTCACTTCCATATGCTTTGTTTAGAAATAACAAAAACTGCTTAGTGACGCTACGTATTCCGCTGGTGAGAACCACCCCGTCTCCAATTCCTTTAATTATTTTCTTATACGTTTGAACGGGCATTCCTCTATAGAGATAATTCCCGGTGTGGAGAATTTTGACCACTTCCCGTCTTTTAACTCTGTCGGTGATATTTTCTACTGGTTTCTTGCCAAGAAAGCCATAATTGGAGGCGTCAAAATAAAATATCATTTCGAGAAAATCCAGCTCTGCTCTGGTGAACCGACCAATCCGGGAATAGTTACTCGCGATACTAATGGTTTCGTCGAAACTCAGAAGGTAGAAATTGCCATGACCTACGGTCCGCTGAACCCGTTTAAATCTGTTCACACAGGATTTAAGCAACTGGAACTGTCTCCGATCGAGACAGACATCTTCACGGTGATGGACATTAAAAGTGCGCATTTTGTGGAGATAGTCTTTGATGTGAGAATCGTAATCATCTGATCTGTGGGTAGAAGGGATTTTGGCGACTCCCGCCAAAACGTCCGGGGCGAATCCAGCTCCAACGACAACCCCAACAACCGCCTTTAGAAATTCCCGTCGTCTCATAGTCTCACGCGTTCACTGTGGTTCAAGGCGAGTCTGTTCAGTCCTGATTCATTGGTGCTGCTTTTTGGCAGATTTGGAAGGCTGGTCATTATAAAACATTTTGACGGCGTCGGGTCAAGTACGAAATGGCCGAATCATAGGTTTCAGGTTATGGGTTATGGGTCAGAAGTTTCAGCCCTTGTTTTGTTCTTGCTGACACCCGAAACCTTAAAATCCCCCCTGCCCCAATTTCGAGAATTGTATGCTTTGGAATCTCAGAGAGTTGTAAAAAAAATGTTTTTGTGAAACTTATTATCTTGACCCAGATGGAGGGGTGGCGTTAAGGTGTAAGTGACCCCAAGAAGTATCACTGAAGATTCTTTCGGAATGTAAACTGTTGGGGGTGCTGAAGGGAAGTTTAAAAGCGACCTGGAAGCTGAGAGTCGCTAAAAGCGGCAACCCATCGAACCTGACCTGGCTAATACCAGCGAAGGGAAAACAGGAAGAAGTGAAGAGAGAGTCAAAAAGTGGTGGCTACTTGGGGTCACTTATTTTCGCATAGCGCTAAACGCATAGCGACCGTTGAAGCCGTAGACAGTAAACGGTAGACCGTATTTCACATCCCACATCTCAAATCCCAAATCCGCAATTCTGCCCTCTGACTTCCGACCTCCGATCTCTGACCTCTAGCCTCTATCCTCGTCTCGCTCGACCTCCCGTCTCGCCCGTCTCGCCTGCCCTGAGCCTATCGAAGGGTTTTACCATCTCTTCCGCAAGATGTTTATAATTCGGCCAAAGAACGCGGTGAATATAACCAAGGCAGCGAAAAGTCCAATGGGGATGACGACCAGGACACTCAATTTCAAGACAAATATTAATAAGGGTATGAGGATGAAAAGGATTGTTCCAATCAAGACGAGGGCAAGACATCCTGTCAGGAAATCTTTACTAAATTTATGCTCTTCGGGGTCTTCAATTTTCTCCATGGCTACTCATCCCTTGTAAATTCAATATTCAAGGCGGACACCATACAACAATTCTCTGGTGAAGGCAAATGTGTGCGCTTTCCGCAAATAGGGCTAATTGAATCAATTGAGTTTCCATAACCTTAAACTATAAAAAGTGGTGATTACATTTTGGCAAAGGATCTAATCCTCATTCCAGACTCTCCTCTTTGCGTCAACCGAACAGTCAATAAATGGTAGTTTTTCGTATTGACAGGATTTCTTGATTGATCATAGGGTGATTCTGGTAAAAGTTCATTATGAGTTCGGTCGAATATTGACGAACTTTTGATAAAGGTTAAACTTCTCATAGTGTTTATTGCTCGCTGGCGCCTACACTGATACCCCTGCTCATCTCGGGGCTGAACATCTTGCGATCCTTGGCTTGAATAGCTGCCAACTCCTGATATTATTCACAAAAGCAAAGAAGGTCCTTAATATGGCAGAAAAAGAATTTGAGTATTTCCAGGTCTATCATGAGATAACCAGGGCTGTTCTCTCGGTGCTCGACGTCAAGGCTGTTCTTCATCTGATCACCAAGGCAGTTGTCTCTTCCCTTGATATCAAGGGTAGTGCTCTGATGCTGCTGGACGAGAAGAGCCAGCACCTCGAGCTAGTGGCTTCACGCGGTCTCAGCCAAAAATATCTCGAGAAAGGCCCCCTTTACGCGGACAGGAGCATTGCCGATGCCTCGAGAGGCCAACCGGTATTGGTGGAGAATGCGCCCGCTGACGACAGAGTGCAGTATCAGCAGGAAGCCAGTGAGGAGGGTATAGCCTCGATTCTCTCTGTGCCCATGGTGATGAGAGGGCAGTTCATCGGGGTTCTGAGAATCTATACAAGCGAACCAAGAAGATTCAGCGAAAACGAAATGGATTTGATTTCGGCCATTGCTGAGATAGGCGGGATAGCCATTGAAAATGCGAGGATCTTCGAAACCCGAGAGGCAGAGCTTTTCAACGTGTTAAGAGTCGGTGGTATTGACTACGAATACGCGCTTCCCGAGGCAAAATATGAGGTCAAGCCCGCCTTGAGAAAAGGCATTGACCATGAGAAATCCTATCGTTATTTTCGTTCGCTCTATCGGCTTACGCGAACGATTACCTCGACCATGGAAATGGAAAAGACACTGGAGGCGGTGGCAACAGAAATCGCCAAGATCACAGGCGTAAAGGGCTGTTGTCTTTTCTGGCTAGACACTGCGTCCCGCGAACTGGAACTCCTGGCTTCGTACGGCTTGAGCCACGATTATCTCCACAAAGGTCCTCTCAGTATCGACAAATCCACTCCTCAGGTTTTTGAGGAACTAACTGTCTTTATTACCGACGTCCGCACTGACCCCACAGTTCAGTATCCAGATGAAGCAGAGAGGGAGGGGATTCTGTCGATGCTTTCCGTTCCTATCTTGGTCAGGGAAAAGGTTCGGGGGGTCCTTCGACTGTATTCAACCGCAGCTGCAGCTTTCACTACGGAAGATCTTGAATTTGCCAAGGTGCTGGCTGAGATTGGCGGCATTGCCATCATTAACGCCAAGCTACACCATGAAAGGACGACTGACATCACCTTCTGGAAAGCAACCTTAGATTATCTCGGCATCGAGGACGCTTAACCATTAAGAAGACCTAGGCCATAACGTACATCGTTCAAACCGCTTAATTTGTCCGTCACAGAGGTCAGAAGTCAGAGATCAGCTTTTACCCTGACCTCCGACATCTGATATCTGACCTCTAAGTGCCACCTGCTGCCCACTGGACCTGCCGTCTTGACGAACAAAGGTTGAATTCATCATCATGGACTAGTTGACAAGATCCGCTCCGCTTGTGTTCTCGCCTGATGGAAAGGATCGGGTGCCGCTCGTTCCTCCTGTTTGTTCCCAAAATCTTCGAAAACAACAAAATAGACAGACTGAACCAGAAAGAACATCCACACCGCCACTCCCCAGGTTATGGTGGAATGGGGGGCGAAAAAAACCACCAGCGTACCGGCCCCAAGGGATAGGGCAACTTCAGTAACAAGTGTTTTTAGGAGGCTCCCCTGAAAACAAATACCGCTTCGCGCCCAGCTGAGAACTCCCAAGGCCAGAAAGAGAAAAGCACTATTTGTGTCTCCCCAAAATACCAGAAGGAGCAAAAGTAGGAGGGGAAAGAATATAGAGAGTAAGCTCACTTTTCCCCACCTGGTCAGAATAACCAGGTAACCAGCCAGAACGAACCAGATTGTCAATCTAAAGGCTGCGGTCCAGTGGATAATGCTACTCGTTACCATTACCATGGGCATGAAGGCCATGCCTGCCAGTAACCCGTAGATGATGGTTGTGAGCATGGGTCTCCTTGATATTTTCATTGCTATTTACCTCCCTTTGCTGCTTCCTTCCGTTTGAGCAACTCCAGTTCAACCTCTTCATCGCTTGGCTCTCCAGAGGGAGGAGAAGGAATGGCTGAGGCTATGGTCCTCTCCCACCTTTCTCGCTCCTCCCTGTGGAAGTACTCCTTTGCCCTGAGTTCGAGTTGTTCATATTGGAGGCGCTGCTCTTCGATCAGTCCATGAAACCCTGTTATCTCTTTAGTCAGGTTCTGAATGTGACGAGCAAGTTCGTCCCGGTGAGAGGATACAGGTTTGAGCTTTTTGATGAGCAAACGAGCAATGTCATCTTTTCCTTTTCTTAAAGCGGATTCGATGTCCTGATCCAGTTTTTCACATTCGCCCGAGTATTTGTCACAATCCTGTTGAAGTTTATCCCTTGAAACTACCAGTTTTCTCAATCTGGCCTCCTTTTGACCAAGCTCCTCCTCCATGTCCCTGAGGTATTGTTTGAGAAGAAGACCTTTGTCCTCCAGTTGATCCATAACACCGTGAATATCGGCTTTACACAGCCTCATAAATCTCGTCATGACGCCCATGTCAGTCCTCCTTATTCTAGCTTTCAGCTTTCAGTAATCAGCGATCAGCTGTGTGACTGGCTGACCGCTGACTGCCTGTTGCCAGCTGCCTACTGGCTTTTGCTCCTTCTCCCACTGTACCCTTCGTACTGGAGGGACTTGGAGTTTTTCTTTTGTTTACTTTGCACCTCCTGTGGCGCGCCCTGGAAGGTATCATTGACCACTCCACGAAGATCCTCCAGGTCTCTTTCAAGGCTGGTAGCAACCTTGGGAGAAGCAACAACCGCATTGACCGACTGCTGTTTCTTGTAGTACTCATCAATCCGTCTCAGAGCGTTCTTCTGTTCGCCCTTTTTGATCTCAGTGGCCACTTCCTCCTTGAGTTTATTGAAATCATCTTGGAGCACCTTTTCTTCCCATTCGTTTTTATCTATCGAACCATAGACTTGCTGTTGATCCTTTACACAGGCGAGCTGAAATGGTTCTGCAAGCCTAACCTCATAAGGCTTTCCCTCGTGTCTATAGCGCGCATTGATTCCCTTAATTTCAAATATTTGCTCCTTATGAGTGGGAACTCTCAAGGTGAGAAATAGCTTTCTGCTTTGGCCAGAGAGCAAATTCCCCGGCTGTAAGACTGCCTGACCATTTTTGACCTGGATCGGATATCCAGATGCATCTACAACTGCCAGCCCATCCTTCATTGGTATGCGCACCTCAACCGAAGTTGCAACTGCTGCTCTGCTGATGTTGAACTCTTTAAGAAAGACTTCGGCAAAAAGGTTGGGGTTCTCCAAGTAATAATAGTTACCTGCGCCACGGTCGGCGATGTAGGTCATCAAGTGCTCGTTGAAATCAGAGCCCACTCCCACCGCGCTAACGGCAAACTCTTTTTCTATGGAAATAGCGGCCATGTTTCCGAGGGAAACCGGGTCAGTAATTCCCCTGTTGGTTAAACCATCAGAGATGAGAATGACTCTGCCTGTATTACCTATTTTTCGGGCTGAGAGCAGGAGATCGATCCCTTCCTGGAGCCCGGCACCAAGATTTGTTGCTCCGCTCGCTGATATGCTTGAAATAATTGTTTCCAGCCGTTTCCGATTGGCAGGTGTAACCTTGATTAAGTTTGACCGTCTTTGGACACCATCAGAATAGGTCACCAGTCCAAAACGATCGGCGGAAGTTAATTGTGACAGAAGATTCAATGCTGCCCTTCTGGCATCTGCGATCTTTTTGCCGCCCATGGAACCACTGCGGTCCAGAACGATGACCATATCCACATGGTTCGCTTCTCCCTGATCCAGATCTAAAACTTCATCAACGCTCAATGTCAGTGCCAAGGCTGCTGTGCCGTCTCCACCATAAAGAACCTTGTCCTGAGTGAGGTTTCCAGAGAGTGTAACGATGCCGTTTTTTCCTGAGACAACCGGGGGCGACCAAAAATGGAATGGATCCCCCTTGCTAGCATAGACTAGCGCTGCACAGGTTATGGTTAACAAGCAGCCTACTAAAAGCAACGGTTTCAGTTTATTCCTTTTCATGGTGACGCTCCTTTCTGTTCATTGCTGGTTAACGCGCGTCTTGCTTCCCATGGTAGCGGAATGAAACTGAAACACAATTCAAAGAAGTGCAAATAAACCCTTGGATTTTTTTACATAAGTTTTACTTGCAACCTGGAACAATTCTTGTATTCAATAGACATAGGGCATAGGGAAAAACAGCTGGCAGTATCGTTATCCGTTATTAGTTATTTGTTATTCGGGAGTTATGTCCCTGCGAGTTGAAAGCTGAATGGACAGTTTTTACGGTTTCTACGATTTTTAGGGTTTTTACGATCGACTGGCTACAACTGGATGAGGTTAATGGGACCTGATGAAGAAACCTAAAGCAAGCATACTTGTGGTTGAGGACGATAGGGCCATCCTTCAGGGACTCCTCGACGTTCTGGTGTTCAACGGCTACAAAGTCTCAGGGGTGGAAGATGGCGGAGAAGGGCTGGAAAAGGCTTTGGAAGAGAGGCACGATTTGATTATCCTCGATGTGATGCTTCCCACCCTGGATGGTTTCACTATTTGCAAAAAGATTCGGAAGGAGAAGCCTAATCAGGCCATCATTATCCTCACAGCTAAAGGCTCAGAGGACGACATAGTAAGCGGCTTTAAGGCTGGCGCAGACGACTACGTGAGTAAACCCTTCTCACTCAGAGAACTGATGGTCCGGGTTGAAGCAGTTCTCAGGAGAGCTGGAAAAACTCTGGGGGATGAGCAAATACATTCTCACGGTATTTTTTTCGACGGCAAGACACTCATGGCCACGCATAAGGAAAGAGTTATCGAAATGACCAGAAGAGAGATGGACATCATTCTTTATTTGCATCGCAAAAAGGACCAGATTGTGTCCAAGAAAGAACTTCTCACCGAAGTGTGGAATTATACAGATCCTGAAATTGAGACCCGAACAGTAGACATCCACATGCTCAAATTAAGAAAAAAAATAACCAGCCTCATCGGTGATATTCCCTTCATCCTCACTGTGAGGGGAGAAGGATATCGCTTGGAGCATGCACATTGAAAAAACTCAAGATACTCATACTTGTTTTTTGCGTTACTCTTTCGGTGCCGTTGGGCTATTTCGTCCTGCGAACCTACCGGAGTTTGGAGCAAGAGGAAATTTCAGAGCTACGTTATTTTGCCGTAACTCTGTTCGATCAGATTGAAGAAGAACTCGCCTCTCTTGTTCTGAAGGAGGAAGGGAGACCTGTTGACCAGTACCGCTATTATTATGCGCCGTCACAGGGAATTTCCGCTCGCCAGAACCTCGTGCCCTCCCCTCTTTCTCAGCCTCCCAAAAGACCCTACATCCTAGGTTATCTCCAAAACGATCCCGATGGTTCATTTCATACGCCTCTTGTGAAGAATGACAAGGCCATTCCACCGGATCGGACTGAACTGGTTGCCCAATTAAATGAGGTAAATAGGATCTTTAACCAAAAAAGAACGAGGGCGACAGAAAAGGCCGAAGCCAAAACTGATGAGGTCCTAGCTAAAAGAGAGAAAGAACAAATTTCAACCTTTGCCGACAAATATCTAGATCTTTCCCGTTCCAAGAATAGCTCGAGAGCGTATCTTGGTCAGGAAAAATCGCGAGTTGAGGAAATCACTCCCGGTCAGGCGGTAAATCTTGCTAGCAAAAGTCAAAGGAGAACACCGACTAAAAGACGACAGCCACTGGAGATTCAGAGCGAACAAGAAGAATCGAAGGGGCCCCCTTCTGAGGTCGCTGGCATGGCCGGAGAGCCCCGTGAGGACCAAGAAAGCGTGTCAGAGGGCAGATATGCTGGATCGCCTGGCCGACCTTCAGCCCCTGCCGTTTCACTTGACTCCCAAAAGCTTCAGGTTGAAGTCGCCCCTCTACAGGCGATTTTCATCAATGACCGGCAGATTTTTATCTTCAGGCGTATTGCCATTAACAATCAGATATTTCGCCAGGGTTTCGTGTTACTGATAGACGAGTTTCTGACTCACTTGGCGGATGAATATTTTTCTGACCAGCCAATGGCAGCCTTTGCCAATCTGAGGTTGTCAGTGATAGATCGGGGCGAAGAAACAACCTCACATCAGTCTGGTGCCACTGTCCAACGTCCAAATTTCTCCCTTGAAAGAATGTTTCCCCGTCCCTTCTCCTTTCTTCGGGCAAGTCTCACTTGCGCCCGCATACCGGAATCGGTAGGCCGGAGCACGTTGAATATAATGATGGTTGTGCTTGCCGTTATTATCCTTATGGGACTTTTCGCCATTTATCAAAGCGCCAGGCAGGTGATGGCTTTGTCGGATCGCCGTTCCAGATTCGTCTCATCTGTTACTCACGAGCTCAAAACTCCACTGACAAACATTCGTATGTACATTGAAATGCTCGAACAGGGGATAGCCCGTGATCCCGAGCGGGAGCAAGAATACTTAAGAATACTGGGGTCGGAGAGTTCCCGTCTCTCTCGCTTAATAAACAATGTTCTGGAATTTTCCAAATTCGAGAAGAAACAGACCCGCCTCAATCTCCAGGCGGGTACTTTGAAAGAGGTCGTTCAGGAAGTGAAGGAGGTCATGCAAGAAAAACTGCGGCAGGAAGGATTCAACCTGAAGGTGGAAATGGAGGAACTACCACCATTTCACTATGACCGGGAGGCGATGATTCTCATCCTTATCAACGTGATCGACAACAGCATGAAATTCGGCAAGTCTTTATCCCGACGTGAAATTACCATCAGGACCTGGCCCGAGCCAGATAGAGTGAAAATCAGCGTATCCGACACTGGACCGGGTATTCCGCGCCACGATCTTACCAAGATTTTCGATGATTTCTATCGGGTGGACAATGATCTCACCCGAACCACCGGAGGGACCGGTATAGGTTTGGCCTTGGTGAAAAAACTTGTCAACCTTATGGGTGGCTCGGTCAGGGCTGAAAATAACGACGGCCCGGGGTGTGCCATCACCATTTCACTTCCAGCGAAGATAGCATAGAGCATAGGTTCGAAGCGATCAAATCGTTTAAAATTGCTGAAATCGTCCGTCAGAGAGGTCAGAAGTCGGAGATCAGAGATCAGATTTAACCCTGACCTCTGACGTCTGATCTCTGACCTCTGTGTTCAACCTGTTGTCCTCTGTACTAAGACTTGTCCTCTGGCCCCTCGATTTTGACTTGCATCTCAACCCGGTCAATGGGGTTGTCTCTCTGATCCTTTGGTTGGGAGACGATCTTGTCTACCACATCTATACCCTTCACAACCTCACCAAAGACCGTGTATTCGCCATCTAGAAATGGTGCATCAGCAACACAGATGAAGAATTGCGAGCCGGCGCTGTCAGGATGTGCAGCCCTGGCCATGGAAAGAGTGCCTCTCTTGTGAGGTAACTTACTGAACTCTGCCTTCAGGGTGAAACCGGGACCGCCCATGCCGTGTCTTGACCTGTCGTCGCTCTTGGTGTTGGGGTCACCCCCTTGGATAACAAACCCAGGCACAACTCTATGAAAGGTGGTACCGTCATAAAAGCCATCTTTTGCCAATTCGATAAAACTATTTACATGGTTGGGAGCAACTTCGGGGAAAAATTTCAAAGTGATGTCGCCGAATTTTGTTTCAATAGTAGCCGTTGTTTGTTCCATCTTTTGAATCTCCTGTTTGCTGAAGGTCCGGTGTCGGGCGTTTTCGAAAAAACCAGAAGAGTTATCTGCCCAAAAAAGTACTGCCAAGAATAGTACGGCACAGGGCAAAACCCACAGAGCATAGATCCGAAGTGAGCTCATAGTTTCCCCCCCCTCAAGGTTAGTAGCATAGGCTAACCCATTCTGTATCACAGAGGCAACCGTTTTCCCCCTTTTGTGCAGAGTGTTGAAAGCTGGTAGCTTTACTCTATGATAGAATGTCCTGACCATACTCAGGATGGAAAGATGGTAAAAATTCTTTATTGCAGCAAAGATCAGCTCTATCCTAGGTTTGGGTGCGCCTTTCCCGCAAAGCAAGTGGCCTACGTTAGAGATGACCTGCCAGGTTGTGCGAAAAAGTTTGTTGCCGCTCACGAACTATACCATTTGGGCGATCAAGCCAAGTGGTGGGTGTGGAGAGAAATAAAGGCTAATATGGCCGCTGCCTTCAAGCATCCCGTGGGATTTACTCTTTGCACGCTCATGAGCCTGGCACCCTATCGATTATGGTATTATTGGAACAGGATCAGCGGTAAAGCTGAATAAAATGTGGCTCTCCATCGAAGTTGGGTGTTTAGAAATCTCTGAGACAATTGAGATCCTTGGCGCTAAATAGGCAGAGAAAAAGGTAGAGCCATTGCTGACTCTACCTCGACAGGGTTATTTCAAAAACAGATCACTCTGGCATTTGTCATTTTTTAGGCAGGGTGTAGGTCGCCGTGACCTCAATCCAATTGTCCTGCTTAGTTTCATCCTTGGTATATGGGGTGATTTCTCTTCCTTTGTAAGAGAGGCTTCCCTTGATACCTTCAAATCGGCCTGTCCCCATTGTGTATTCGCCCTTCATTTCCTTATACAAGCGAAGCTTTCCGTCAGGAGCAAACACTTTTGTACCCGTAACCTTCGCAAGAGTTGTAGAACCGTCCTCATAGGTGGTCAGGATATAGCCCCTAAACGAACCTTCCCCTTTGATATAGTCAGCCGTACCCCAGGTGGTGATGGCTGCAACTTCATTTTCAAAGATAGCCAAGCCTCTCCTCTCAAACACACTAGCAACATGCCCTTTCACGTCAGGTAACGGAACATATTCCAGCTTGGTTAATTGGGTAGTGTAATGGTACTTTACAGTCTCTGCCCTCGCCTGTGTTGCAGGTACGAGAAGCAAGGCTGCGATGAGCAAAATACCCACTCCACCCAAAACAGCAATGGCCACTTTGTTCTTTTTCATAGTTGTTTTCATGATTGTTCCCTCCTCTTGGGATCGAGCTACTTCAGACCGATTCCCTCGTCTTTAACAAACTTCCCCAACCGGGCGTTCTCGGCTTTGAGGAACGCGGCGAACTCTTCCGGCGAATTCGCATGTCTTATTATCTTTCCATCTTTGTCGTTGAGCGACTGGAAGATCTTCCAGAACTCGGCATTGAGCTTCGCGACGATTTCCGGCGGAGTGCCTGCCGGAGCCAGAAAACCCTGCCATCCTCTGAATGTATTCTCATCCATCCCCGGAAGGCCTGCCTCTTCGAAAGTCGGTACATCCGGCAGAAGCGGCGCCCGACCGTGGGTGACGGCGAGGGCCTTCACTTTTCCTGATTTTGCATATGGCGCAACTGTGGGTGGGAAATTCACCATGAGTTGGACCTTACCTGCTGCCACCTCGTCCATTATGTTTGCGCCCGTCAACTCGGCGACAGGGATTGTGAGCCCTGTCAACCGGTTGAACTGAAGCATTGCTAAATGGACATTTGTCGCGACCCCGAAAGATCCCGCGGTCAACTTCCCGGGGTTGCTCTTTCCGTAGGCGATCAGCTCCTGAACAGAGTTCACGGGCAACCCGGGGTATGCGACCAGAACCAGATGCCCCACCTTGTAAAATTCAAGGATGATCGGCGTGAAATCGACGATGGGATCATACCCGACCTTCATGACGTGCGGAGCAATTGCGAGACCTTGGATGCCATGCATAATCAGCGTGTAGCCGTCAGGTGCCACATGCTTCATCTTCTCTAGAGCGACTGTCCCGCTTTTCCCCGGCCAGTTCTCCACGGTGACCGGCTGTCCCAGGGCCTCGGCAAGCAACGGCGCGATCCTACGGCATTCCGTATCGGTCACATGACCGCGCGGAAACGGAGCAACCAGAACGATCGGGCGGTTCGGATACGCCGATGTCGTGCCAGCTGTGCTGATTTGTGCGATTACGCCGATGGATGACAGCGCCGTGAAGACGATTAGGATGGTTGCCACCCACAGAATGGTCATCTTGTTCTTTCTCATAATTGTTTTCATGATTGTTCCTCCTTTTTATTTACTTCTCAAATGCTAGGAATTGGTGTTAAACTCATGTTGTTAACCTTACTACTTGCTCGAATAATAGCGGTGGATACACTCGTTGGATCTTCCAGGCCATCCAGTTTTTTGGATAGCAGGCCGAAAAAATGAAACGGAACAATAAAAAAGGTGATCTCCAGGGTAAGCTCGAGAGCATCAAGTTAGATCTAACGACTTCCAAGATCCTGCTATATTTCCGAAACCACCATGAGCCCCTGGTAATCCATTTTGATAAGCCTGCCAGAAGGTTCTACTTTTCCCTCATTGCCCTGGTAGTCACAGAAATGAAGAATCTGGGTAAGCCGGGCTTCATCCACATCCGTAAACATGAGAAGGTCCTGAAAGTGCTGGATAATTCTTTGGCAGGAGAGAAGGCGTCAAAGACTGTGGAGGGGATGTGGGACAAAATCAGGAAAGCCTGGCGTTATAGCCTTCCGGACCTGGAAACCGGAAACCACTTTAAAATCGTAGGACGGGATCTTATTCGACCTTATGAGAGGGGAGGAAAATACAGATACGAATGTTCAGATGAGGAGTCCGACACTTGGGCCACTCTTTTCGAGTGCGATGAAAACAACCCTTGGCGTTTCAAGTTTGCCATCGACCTGGTTTCCCTAAGTTT
>JAJDNB010000059.1 GCA_022340905.1 Deltaproteobacteria bacterium
CATCACACATGGTAAAGACGGCCATGGAGGTTTTCGGCCTATCGTAAGGTATGTCGTTAATTATGGTGTAGCGTGGCCCGCAATTGGTGCAGTTGATAAAAGGGTAGAGGTATCTCCTGTCCTTCTTATCGAAAAGTTCTCTGAGGCAATCGCTGCAGGTTGCTGTGTCAGGAGATATGAGGGCTGCTCGCTCTTCACCCTCCTCGCTGGACTTGATTTCGAAGTCACAATAATGAGCAGCAGGGAGTTCTTCGGTGTCTATTTGAGTAATAGTTGCAAGGGGTGGGGCCGTTTTAGGAAGTTCTTGCAGAAAGTGCTGGAGGGCCTCTTGGCCCCCTTCCACCTCTATTTCAACACCCTTTGGTGTGTTGGCTACATAGCCGTTTAACCGGTGTTGGTGAGCCAGTTGATAAACGAAGGGGCGGAAACCTACACCCTGGACAATCCCTTGGATGTGAACTCTAAGTCTTAGTGCCATCTACTTCAGCTTTACGGTCTCTCACCTGCCTCCTGAGCCAATCGAACCAGGGACTCAAACCTTCCCCTGTGCGGCAGGAAACCTCGAAGATCTCCAAATGAGCATTTAGTTGCAAGGCCCTCTCTCTCATTTTTCCCACATGACAGTCTACATAAGGCAGCAAGTCAATCTTGTTGATGATTAAAACTCGGGATTCCTGAAACATACGGGGGTATTTGAGAGGTTTATCGTCTCCCTCCGCCACGCTGAGAAGCATGGCCTTCATATCTTCACCCAAGTTAAATGCCGCCGGGCACACAAGATTCCCCACGTTTTCAACCATTAGTAGATCCAGTTGATGCAGGTCCAAAGCCTGCAGACTAGATTTGATCATGTTGCCGTCCAGATGACAAGACCCACCAGTGTTCAGCTGTACCACCTGGACTCCCTTTTGGCCGATTCGCTCGGCGTCGTATGAAGATTGTATGTCTCCCTCGATTACGCCGATACGAATTTCCTCGCGGAGTGCATCGATGGTTCTTTCTAGCAATGAGGTCTTCCCCGCACCCGGGCCACTCATCAAATTGATGACAAAAAGACCTGCATCTCGAAAAACCCGTCGGTTATCCTCGGCCAACTGCTCATTGGCTTCCAAAATATCGCGTACTACAGGTACCTTCACCGTCATGTGTCATTTCCCATTTCAGTAGGGGTAAGCAAGATCCCTTCTTCTTTTTAAACCACAGAGACCATAACCAAAGTACCGCAGAGCGCAGAGCGTATTTAGTATAGATATATTAAATCATCGGTTACGAAATAAAGTCCCTAGACAAAATATGTAGAAATTCCTATTCTTGCTGGCTTTCTTCATTGACGCTATGCTCTTTGCGCTCTGCTTATTCCGCCTCAAAACTCTCGACGCTCAATTCCCTCCCAGTCACCATTTCAACCTCAGAACTTTGACAAGAGGGGCAAACAAACACCAGCCCCTGCACGGTAAAATTTGAACCACATCCCTGGCAGCGGCAAGTCACTTGCACTCTTTCGATTTCTAGCTTCGCCCCTTCTGCCAAGGTACCTTTAGTGAGAAAATTGAAGCAAAATTTTAGTGATTCGCTCTCAACAGCGCTGAGTTCACCAACTTTGACTGCCACGGACAGCACTCGGTTGACTTGATGATTCTGGCTCTCCTGGAGAATGATATCCACTACAGATTGAGCTATGGACATTTCGTGCATAAAGCCTTCCTGACATTGGTACAACCTACCGAATGAAAAAAACCTCCTTACTTTTTGCCATATCTCTTTTGGGGAATATTGGAATAGCAGAAGGTTTCAGTGTTCAGGTGTCAGCTATTACCCTCTACTTTTTTTCAGACACCTGAAACCAGAAACCCAAAGGTCTGCCAGCTTCACTTCTCCGGTACTTTGCGCACACCAACCTTGTCGACTATCTTCGCATAATAGATCTGTTTTTCCTCCCACTGTACCGAGCCCTTTCTCATTTCATTCAGCTTCATTATGAGGAAGTTAACCTTTTGCAGTTGACGATACTTTTCACCTTCATCTGCCACCGAACTCAGCAGTTCTTCAGCCTTCCTGATTTCCTTTTTCAGCTCCAGCTCTGGAGGCAAGCAGTCAGCGTTCTTCAATATTTTGTAAGCCAGGCGAAGATCATCCGGGATATGTCGATCATCTTCCAAAATGAGTGGTTTTCCACTGCCGGGAAGATTATCGAATTCACCGCGCTGGATGGCATCGCGAATTCTTTCTTCAGCCAACCGCCCCAAAGCTGCGAAAACATTAGGTCTCGACATTATTAAAACCTGCTATCTAGAATGATCAAACTTGACTAAATTATATATCTTTCCTTTGGCTCTGCCTATCTCAAGTCACTAGGCACTTTGGTAATTTCGGATTGCGGATTTCGGATTGCAAAATTAATATAAGTTGTTTCTGACCTCTGACGTCCGACCTCTGACCTCTAATCCCCGTCTCGCCGTTCCTCCGTGTCCCGCGCGAAGTCCCATTGTGCTTAGTCCCTAGTGCTCGGTGCCTAGCGTCCCTTATGTTACGCCTTCATAGAGTTTTTTGCGTACAAATAAGTCCACCAGATCACGATCCAGTTTCCCCGCTTCTGCCTCTTCGATCAAGTGTCCCAGCGCCTCCTCCACCGGCATTGCGCCGCGATAAGGGCGGTCGGTGGCGGTGAGGGCATCGTAGACGTCCGCTATGCCTAGAATGCGCGCCTGAATCATGATGTCTGGAGCCGTTAGGCCGAGAGGGTAACCTGAGCCGTCTAGTTTTTCATGATGGGCTGCGGCAATCATTGGAATACGCTCCAAATCCTTGGTAAAAGGAATCTTGTTGATGATATTCAATGTCTGGAGCACATGCCCTTGGACCTCCTGGAACTCCATGCCGGAGAGGTTCCCCGCTGGCAAACTCAAATGGTGGGCCTCCTCCTCACCAAGATAGGTTCTCACCTCACCCCGGGCATTGCGGAAAGTCTTCCCCTGGAGTTCACGGACTCGCCGGATTTCTTCAGACGTGAGGTTCTTGGCCCTGTTGATCCTTCTGATGAACGTCAGATCCTCGTCAACTTCCCGGAGCCTACGTTCAAGCTCAAAATGACCAGTTTCTTTGGCACCCTCCAACTCTCTTTTCTCCTGCTCAAAGTCTCTAGCCACGGCCAATTTGATTGCCTCAAAACGAGTCGAAATAAGTTCCATGTCCGATGAGGAGAGTCGGTCCACCCTTTCCAGGAGCTCTTCCCGCACTCCTATCTTGCCTATATCATGCAACCAGGCAGCGTAGTTGAGTTCTTCGAGCTCTTTGTCGTTGAACGCCATATTTGCCAAAACTCCCTCTCTCTCTTCATTCACTGCTCGAGCCAAACGCATAGAGTACGTAGCCACTCTTCGTGAGTGCCCGGCAGTGTGGGGGCTCCTGGCGTCAATTGCGGAGGCAGAATATCGAACCAGGGCGGCAAAAATGTCGTGGACGGCGTTAATCAGGCGTGCATTTTCTATGGCAGCAGCAGCCTGAGAAGCGAGTGACGCTACGAGGTCTTCTTGACTGCGATCGAAGACAACGACATTGCCGCTTTCATCCAAGGAGTTAATGAGTTGGAGCACCCCTATTACTTCGCCACCCTGATTGCGTATGGGAACAACCAGCATAGAACGGGTTCGGTAGCGGTTACGGTCATCGAAGGCAGGGTTGAAACGATATTCCTCGCGACCTGTGAGCTCGTAGACATTGGAGATATTCAAGGTCTTGCCGGTTATGGCCACATAGCCCGCGATGCTGGTTTTGTCCAGTGGCATTGGGTAAGGTCTAAAGGACTCATAGACTTCGTTTTTGCGCGCTGCCAGGGTGTCGTTTTGCGCCACCTCAAACCTCAGTTGATTCCGATCCACACTATACAAACTCCCCGCATTAGCCCTAGTAAAATTTCGAACCTCTCGAACTATGAGCTCCAAGAGAGTTGGGAGGTGGGTTTCACTAGTGAGGGCAATACCAATTTGGTTTAACCTCTTAATCTGATCTTTGAGTATTCTAGGCACAGTGATCTGTCCTTATCAGAGTTCACTCTTCTCCTGCTGACCAGGAACGCACAACGCGTCCGGTGTCACGAACATCATAGCCACCAAGGGCCATCACCTGTTCTTTGAACTGCTCGCTGGCAATCACTTCGAGAAGTTCTTCGACTAGCGGATTGTTATAATGTTCAGCTGGTATGACCAAATCGTACCTTTCAGTGGTTACCGGGATGAAATCGAGAGCCAAAGCCTGTGCTGCTGCGTGGATTCCCATGCCCACATCGGCAGTACCGCTCAACACATCCACCGCTACCGCCATGTGGGTGTATTCTTCCTGTTCGTAACCCCTTATTTTAGCAAAATCAACGCCAAGCTGTCCCAGTCGCCAATCCAAAAGAATACGCGTCCCAGATCCCCCTTGCCGATTGACAAAGCTCACATCATTCCGCGTGAGGTCCTCCAAGCCTCTGATGGATTTCGGATTGCCAGGCGCGACTATTAGCCCTTGTTCCCGGTGAACAAGATTGATCAAATAAACCTCTACACCGGCAAGGTAACGATTGATATAGAAAATGTTGTATTCACCGGTTTCGGTGTCGAGCAGATGGGAGCCAGCCAGGTGAGCAGTGCGTTTTCTTAGGGCCAGTAGACCACCAAGACTACCAACGTTGCTGGAAGCAAGGTTTATTTGAGGGTCACATTTCTTTAGCATATTGGCGATGAGATCAAGAGTCATGTCATGACTGCCGACAGCTACCAAGGTGCTCTCAATTCCTCGCCTGCTGGTGAGGAGAGTCACCGCATGCGATTCTGATTCAGTCACGCCTTCCACCGTGTCAGGAATTCGCAAAAAACCGGTAGCTTGGGTTAACGATGTAATTGAGCCCGCCCCCCTTGCTAGTGGCGCGGCTATGAGCCTATCACCCACCCTGCCGACATTAACTCGAACGAATTCCTCGACTCCAAGTTTGGAGGGGATCTTTTGAGCCGGGTAGGCTACGACCATTTCGGGCTCGGGCTCTTCCAACCCCTGCATTCGGTAGAGAAGTGGCCGCACGAACTGTTCCATGCTGATAACGGCGGAGACCGGATAGCCTGGATTGCCAACCACCGGTTTCCCTCCGATCTCACCGAGAACGGTGGGTTTTCCCGGCATGATTGCCACGCCGTGTACCAGCACTTCTCCCAGTTCAGCAATCAGGTTGGCGGTGTGATCCTCGGAGCCCGCAGAGGACCCGGCATTGATAACAATCACATCGGAGCTTCCTTCAGCAGCGTTCAACAACTCCTGGCGTAGAAGGGCAGGATCGTCCGGTAAGATTGAGTGTCGATCACATTGCCCTCCCCATTGGCGGACAAGGCTGGCAAGCACCCAGGAGTTGAATTCCACAATCGCCCCCCCTGGCACACTACCCTTCTCTCTGAGAGCCTCGGCCTCCACCAACTCATTGCCGGTGGGGACAATCAGTACCTGCGGCCGTCTATGAACCTGCAACTCCAGGATTCCTGCTGCCAGGAGAGCTCCTATGTCGTAGGCAGCAAGCCGGTGGTTTTGAGGCAAGAGTAGTTCTGTGGCCACGATATCTTCTCCCACCTTGCGAACATGCTGCCACGGATAGGCTGCAGCCTGAATCTCCACGGTTTCCTCGTCAATCTGGTGTACATTTTCCACCATAATGACTCCGTCTGCGTCGGCAGGCATGGGCTGGCCAGTATTGATCCACTGGGCATCTGTACCTATTTTGAGTTTCATCGGGCTTTCCGGCCTGGCGCCGAATGTGTGCTCCGCTCTCACTGCAATTCCGTCCATGGCAGCGGAATGAAAAGTTGGCGAAGAAAATCTGGCGAAGACTGGGGCAGCAGTCACCCTACCGGCTGCATCGACCGTGGTCACTGTCTCGGCTGAGAGCATCTCAGCCAGATTCCAATGGGTCAGGAAAATATCTCGTGCCTCTTTCAGGCTCTTCATTTTCAGATATATACGACGGGACATAAGCAATGCCTAAAGTTCAGATAATGGGTCATAGGTTATGGGCTATTGGTCGCTCAACCCGTTAAAGTCGTTAAAGCCGTTCAAATCGTAGAAGTCGTCTATCGCAGAAGTCAGAAGTCGGAGATCAGACATCAGCTTTATACCTGACCTCAAACCTCTGATATCTGCCGATTACAACAAATGACAGCGAAGCGTAGTGACCTAATGACGGCAAAGCCATATGACACGAAACTCAATAGGAGCTGAGAACTGCTGCCCGCTGTCAGCTGCTTCCTGCTTGCTGTCTTTTCTCTATGCTCCATGCCCTATGCTCTATGCCACGTGATATCTGCAATCTACCATCTCACATCTCAAATCACTATAACTTCGACCAGTTCACCTGCATAGAGCCCTTCGGTGTGCCGTTCTATTCGTGCGAGCCCATCAGCGCGCACCAGGGTGGAAATCAAGGCAGACTCTCCAAAAATCGGCTCAGCTATGAAGTTGCCATCCTCTTCTTGTATCTTTACCCTGACAAAGTCTTCCCGACCATATTTCGAAGCCACGTTTCTGTTCAATTGTGCTCGAACTGACCTTCCCTCTCCCAGAGACAACTGCGCCCCACTGAGGTAAGCCATAAAAGGACGGACCAATACCTGGAACACTACCATGGCCGAGGCCACATGTCCTGGCAGACCCCAAAAACCTTTGTCACCTGTTTTTACTAGCAGCGTGGGTTTACCAGGGCTAATGGCAACCCCATGTACGAGAACCTCGCTATCCTCAAATGAGGCCAACACTTCCAAGGTTAGATCGCGACTGCCAACCGAGGAACCGCCAGAAATAAGACAGATATCCGCCCGGTCGAGGGCCTCTTCACACTTCTTTCGAAGAGCTGGGAATTGATCGGGGGACAGGCCCAGTTGAAGTGGGACTCCCCCGTAATTTTCCACCATTGCCGCCAGACTGTGGGAATTGATGTCGCGCAGTTCGCCCAGCCGCGGCTCCCTTTCAATGGGGACAATCTCGTCGCCTGTGCTGATGATTGCCACATTGGGCTGCCTTGCTGCTCGTATCTTATTCTGACCCAAACCGGCCAGAAGACCAATCTCCTGGGGGCGGAGTAGTTCTCCTGCCCGTAGTACCTCCTGCCCGGCTTTAAAGTCGTCACCTGGGCGAATAACATTCTCTAAAGGAGTGACGCTGCGGCTGATGGCAACACTCTTTTTATCCAGCTCTTCAGTGTACTCCACCATGACCACGCTGTCCGATCCTGCAGGAAGCATGCCTCCGGTGGGAATCCTTGCCGCCTTTCCCCCACTCAGTTCGAAAGAGACCGTCTCCCCCATACTCACCTCCCCCACAATTTCCAAAAGAGACGGCAGGCTTTCGGAGGCTCCGAAGGTATCTTGGGCGCGGACCGCGTAGCCGTCGACAATAGATCTGGTGAAGGAAGGTAGGTCTTCCTTTGCGATTATGGGCTCCGACAGCACTCGGTTCAGTGCCTGAGCCAGCGAAATCTCTTCAGAGGCCAAGGGGGGAAATCTATTGAATTCACCCCACACCTCCTCACGGGTCTTTACTTTGAAAAAACCGGTCTTCACGGTACTATTTTTATCCAGGGATTCTTGTTGATAATTATGGTGATACGGGAAAAGTTCTTATATCACGAGGAGAACAGGCAAACAACAGATTTTAAGGAAAGTAGGATCCGCGCCCCGCAGCCGGCCCATAGGGAGGACTTAGCCAGGCAGGCCATCAGATAGCAGGTGTCAGGAAAGAGATAAATAGAGGGTAAGACCAGACACCTGAACACTGAAACCTCGGCGGCACAGCCATTGAAACTTGACCCTGCAAATCGATTTTTGACTGGCCCAGAGGACCGTCTCTTCTATTATTATAAAAAAGGGGCAGAGTTAATTAGACTGCCCCCTAAAGTATCTCAGTCGGAACACTCGACACACAAACCTTCTTCGTTGAGGCAGCCGTCACAGTGCATCCGCCTGCATATCCGACATTCCTGGACCGCAAGAACGTCATCCTTTTCTGCATGTTCACCGCATGCCACGCAGGCAAATTCTTCAGCCATATTTACACCCCCCTTCGCTTATTGTCTTGAATACTCAAAAAATAGGCACGCCCTGCCTCGGTGTCAATGCAAGACAAGATGTTTGTAGCCAACGACGGTTTCTGCTCCTCTTTCATTGTTGACACCAGTTTCGAGACTCTGCTAGGTTGCTCAAATAAAAAATTGTCTTATATTATAGTTGTTTGTACATGGTAAGAAGTGAAGCTCACGGCAAATTTTTTGAGATAGGAAGACGATATGAATGTATCACGAAACGATCAGGCTCAATCAGGCAGCTCCATACCTCCAGAGGTACAGCAACAGCTCAGGATGGTGTTTAACCAGCTACCCAACACAGTCCCTCTTTATCTTTTCACCCAGGATGGACGCAATGATGTTTACAATCATGCCGCCAAAGAGATTATTCGCTCCTTTGCCGAGCTCGGCAGCAAAGTTGAATTCCATGAATTAAGTCTTGATCACGAACTCGCCAAGAAGTATCGAGTAGACACATCTCCCACCGTCCTTTTCGACCCTGAGCACTATTCAGTTCGTTTCCTCGGTGCGCCCATGGGCGAGGAGGGAAGGACGCTTCTCGAGACGGTGGTTCTTATGGGTCTCCGAAAAAGCAATCTCAGCGAACAGTCTCTGAAAATACTAGAGAAGGTCAACTCTCCCCGCAGGGTGAAAATTTTTTCCAGCCCGACTTGCCCGTACTGCCCCCAGCAGGCGGTAAATGCTATCAAGGCGGCCATTGCCAAGCCAGAGCTGATTTCCCTGGAAATCGTTGACATCCAAGCCAATCCTCATCTTGCCGATCTTTATTCAGCTCACAGTGTCCCTCAAACCTTTGCCAACGACGTCCTCATTGCCCAGGGGGCTCAACCTGAGGAACTCTTCATCCTCTCTCTGGAAAAAATGACGGAGCAGACGGTATTTATTCCTGATATCGAGGCTGAACTCGTAGAAAATGATCTGGTTATCGTGGGAGGAGGACCTGCCGGTCTCACTGCCGCTATCTATGCAGTTCGTAGCGGGCTTAACACGGCGGTCGTAGAGCGGGATACTCTCGGCGGCCAGGTGGCAACAACGCCTCTCGTAGAGAATTATCCTGGCTTTACTCAAGTGGGAGGAAAGGCTTTGGTGGATTTACTCGTGAGCCATGCACTGGAGTATGTGACCATTTTCCAGGGAGAAGAGGTAATGGATATTGAGCCCGAGGAAGGACTGACTCTTATTACCAGCAGAAGGCGGTTCAAGACCAAGGCCGTTCTCCTGGCTACCGGCGCCAACCACAAGCACCTCGGGGTTCCGGGAGAGTCCAGGCTCTCCGGACGGGGGGTTACGTATTGTAGCACCTGTGATGGTCCTCTATTCAAAGGGAAACGGGTCATTATGGTGGGAGGCGGCAACAGTGCCGTTACCGAGGCTCTTTATCTACACAACATTGGCGCAGATGTTACCGTGGTTCATAGACGAGATACCTTCCGAGCCCAGGAGCATCTGACCAAATATCTGCTCTCTGCCAACATCCCGGTTCTCTGGAACACCGAGGTAAAAGAAATAAAAGGTGAGGACAAGGTTCGAGAGGTTGTCCTCTATAACAACGTCACCGAGAAAACTAAGACTATGCCCATGGACGGAGTATTTATTGCTATCGGCTACCTTCCTGCTGTGGAATTGGCCAAAAAGCTTAGAGTAGAACTTACGGATGATGGATTCATCAAGCGTGATCAGCATCACCGGACAAATATACCAGGCGTCTATTCCGCCGGGGACGTTGAGGGTGGCTATAAGCAAATTGTTACCGCGGTAGGACAGGGTGCCGAGGCTGCCATGAGCATCTACGAAGATCTGATGAATCCCTATTGGCTGAAGCAACGTCCCGCATCATCTGGTTAGCTCTCCGAGAGGCAAGGATTCCACAAGGCAAAAGAAGGTCATGCAGCTTCATAGTCACCCTCTATGTGGAGAATAAACTCACCTGTTTTTTCCGTTGGTACTAAGGTGAAATTACCTTGTCCCTTGGTTCCGGATAGCTTGCCTGTTCCGCGATAGGTCTTCCACGTACCTTCGGTAATTTTCTTTAGCCCATCCCGATTACCCTTGAAGCGGCTATATACCGCTCCATGTTGGAAATAGGCCATGACATAGCCTTCCATAAGACCCCAGCCCTTTACACGGTCATGGATGGTTATACTGCGGCGGGAGATAAACTCGCCAGCCACGTCCACTTGATATTCAACTGGCTCCCCCTCCATCTCCACTATCATCATGGTGTGGTCAGGCTCGTCATCAATATCGAATGCTTCTCTCCTGGTGACCCAAAGTCTGTACTTTTCTTTCTTCTGCATGCCCGCCCCCTTCGCCAGCCCCGGATAAAAAATAAAACCTTAGGCTTCATCTGGGTCTAGCTCTACAGTCTGGTTGGAGTTCACTCTGGCGCGATCGTAGTCGCCCTTTTCGTCAAAAGGTCTTCTACGCGCTTGGTAGGCGTCAATGTCACTAGGCTTCTTTATTACAAATACCAAATCTTAGTGGACCTGGCGAGTAAAACCTTTCTGGAGATAGCCTGGACAGGGGGGATTTTAGATTTTAGGTTTAAGATTTTAGATTGCAGAGTGTAGATTTGTGGATGTGAGGTGGCATAGAGCATAGGGCATAGAGTCAGGAGTCAGGAGTCAGAATCCAGAATTTAGGAGAAAAACAATCAAGATTGGCTTCATTTGAGCTACCTCCTCTTTGAACCGCAAAATATCAAACAAGGAATTTCGAATATCGAAGTAATCACTTCAACATTTTGCGGTTCCTTGTTCTGCAGTTCAACATTCACTACTCTGATTTTTTGCCCTA
>JAJDNB010000192.1 GCA_022340905.1 Deltaproteobacteria bacterium
CATCAAGGTCTGAAGCAACCCTTGAATGTTGCCGTAATCACCAACACTGAGTGCCAGGAGAGACAGTTCATCGTGTCCTGTGCTGGCAAGGCCTTCAGCTGCAACCCCGAGAATCTCCTCAGGCAATCGTTCTCGCACCGGTCTGTAGATATAGCCTGCTTGACAGAAACGACATCCCCGCGTACAGCCCCGGGCCAATTCAAGACTCAGCCTGTCATGGATGATGCGGGCGCAAGGAACCAAGGGGTGAGTCGGCTGTGGACTCAGTTCCAACCGTGGAATAATCCGTTTTCGCACTTTTGTCTTGCCAGGCAAGTTGGGTCTTATTTCTCTGATCCGGTGCTTGCCGTCGTACAGTGGCTGGAAAAAATGGGGCACGTATATTCCTTCAATACCGCAGAGTGCTTGCAAAAGATCTGCCCGCTGCCCACCCTGGTTTTTCCACTCGCTAACCAGTTCGGCGATTTCCAGAATGACTTCCTCTCCATCCCCGAGAACGAATGCATCAAAAAAAGGTGCCACTGGCTCTGGATTGAAGGCATTGGGACCACCTCCTATGACCAAAGGTGCACCACCATTTCGAGATTTTGCAAGCCGAGAGATACCGCCCAGCTCTAGCATGGTAAGCACATTGGTGTAGCTCAGCTCATATTGCAGACTGAACCCTACCACATCAAAGACATGAAGTGGCGTGGACGATTCCAAACTGACCAGAGGCTTGTTTGTTGCCCGCAGTATAGTTTCCATATCGGGCCAGGGAGCAAAAACTCGCTCTGCCCCTATCCAGTCTTGCTGGTTGAGAATGTCATAGAGCAACAAAATCCCTAGGTGGGACATGCCCACCTCGTAGACGTCAGGAAAGGCCAGTACCATCCTAACCTTACTCCCAGTCCAGTCCTTTCGCGGCACATTGATTTCATTGCCAAGGTAGCGACTAGGTCTTTGAATTGTATGGATGAGGTTATCGGTCATGAGGTCTCAAGCTTTTCAGGAATTAACCCTCAAAATATCTCAAAAGGAAAACGCTTTCAAGATTGCGGATTTTTGATTTGGGATTGCGGATTGCGGACTTGAAGTCTCAGAGGTGACTTTGACTTTGAAGTTAAAATCCACAATCAGAAATCTTCAATCCAAAATGTAAAAGGGGCGCTTCCCGAAACTTCATGTCCGGTCAGCGCCCTGCAATTCACTCCATCACAGGCTATTGGGTATACGGTCTGATAGGAATATGTTGGACAGATTGTAAAGAAAGAATGTGAGCTCTTAGTCGTGTTTCACGAATCTCAAGTGTTCTCCCCATGAGCCCGATTCTACAACTGGGATCGCTTTGCTTTCAGCCAGTCTCTAAAAGCTTCTGGTTTCTCGGTTGTCTCCCCACCTTTATCTTTTGTCGGCTCGCTGCTAACTCCCGTATCTTTTTCCTCTTTGGTCCCCTTGCCGACTTCGGCAGCTGGTTCTGCCGAACCACTGGTTTCCCCTGGTTTGGTTTCCTCCGGAGGAGCCACAACTGTTTCGCCGGATTTTCCTTCAGGAGCGGCAGGTGTCGCCGGTTTCTCGGTAATTGCTTCTGTAGTGGGAGGGGTTTCAGCTTCTTCAGCTTTTGGCGGCGTCGATGCCCGTCCCAATGTTTCCTCCATGGTTGCTATTTTGGCCTCTAACATGGCTTTATCGGCCACCCCAGCTTTGAGTGCTTCCTGATAGATGGGCAAGGCCTTTTGATAGGCCTTCTGCAAGCCCAATTCTGCCATGGCAACCCGTTGTCGAACCAAATCGAAACGCATCTCGGCCATACCATCTTGTTGTTTGCCGTTGCTCTCCATGAAATTCTCTACTCTGTCGAGGAGTAGGCTCACCATGCTCATGTCGGCTTTATCACCTTTGGAAGTTTCTCCGGTTACTTGGTCCATATAGAATGCAAAAATCGCCTTATAAACAGCAGCTTTGCCAGTATAGAGCTTGTTGGTCAACCCACTTACATCGCTATCCCCCACCACTACAGGCTCGAAAGATTCCACCTGTTCAAATCCCCGGGGAGCAAATTTTCCCTTATAGAGTGCCAAGGTGTTGTCGTGTTTTACGAGCTTATAGGTGTTGTAATTGCTGAGACTAATGCTCACCAGCAGACCGATTGCCAAGAGTAGTACTGCCACAAAGGCATAGCCACCAAACCCCCTTTTGGTCTCACCTCCGCTAAATGGGGGAGGTGGAGCTGCGCTGCTTACTTTTACCTCTTCTTTGGGCTCCTGCGGTGATGGCTGAGCAACAGGCTCTTCCAGTTTCACCGTGGGCTTCTCTACCGCCGGGGATTCAGGTTTTTCCTCCCTCACCTCTTCGGCCACCGGTTCTGCGGGTCTTTCAGCCCTAACACCCATGGTTTCCGGCTGCACTGGGGGTTTGGCTTCGGTCTCCTCAATCTCAGGGGCGGCTTCTTTTATTTCTTCGCCCGGCTGCGCCTGTGAGCGACTGTCCAACAGTCCATTCTCCCCTTCCTCTTCATAGCGCTTGAGCCAGCTGTAATAAGTGGACCGGGAAATGCCCAACTCCTTTAGAATGGTCTTGGTAGGCAGGTTGGATTGCGCCACCTTATCAAGGATTTCTTTTTTCCTCTTTGCCTCTGCCACAACCTCGGCTTCCGATTTCGCACCTTTTTTTGATGGTCTAGCCATAAGCACCACCCTTATCGCTTGGGGTCAAACATTCAATTTAGACAATTGCCTTTTCCGACAAATACCTGATCCAAAAACAGTTCGGACCATGTCCAGAAGTGGGCCAAATTGTACAGACAAAAGCCCTTCTTGTAAAGTGGTTTTCAGAAAAAAGTGGACTTTTCCCGTGTACCGATTATGTCTGTTCTAAACCAGGTTTCGTTGTTGGACAAGTTATTTGAAACAACATCAATAACGCCTTCTTAAAGAGGTCAAAATTGTCTTGCAATCCCCTGGTCCTCGTGGTATAGGAGAAGAGTTTTTCGTGACATCAGTATGGAATGAGCGCTTTGCATGCTCTCTCTGTGGCCGTTAAATTTCGTGCTATCTACAAGAAGGAGGAAATGGCATGGCGGTTTTTGTCGGCGGGATTGTTGCGGCTGTACTGGGGGTCATACTCTTGCTTGTTTGGTGGGATGCATTCCTGCTGCTGGTCGCAGGGGGACTGCCTGTAATGCTGTTGTTTGGTGGCATTATTGCCGCTTACCTTGGCTTTGATGAAGTAAGAGACAAACTTCCTTATTTCAGTAAAAAAGAGGATGAGTTTTCGTCAACTCTGGACACCGAGGAAGCCCCCAAGTACAGAGAAGAGGCAGAGAAGTACAGGCAAGAAGTTGAACAACTTAAGTCGGAGCTAGAAAAAACCAAAAAGGAAGAGTAGCCTTGCCCCTAGATTCAAGATGGTGGACAGGGCAATAAAACGCTCATCAGTATTTTTTCTTTCATGAGAGGCGAATTAATAAACCGCCCCGGGTACGGGCGGTTTTTTTTGAGCCCACCAGGGACAGGCACAGAAACTGATTGCCGTCCAAAATACCAGACTATTCGTCGCCCGCCAGATGGCCTGGTTACATTCTTCTGGGCGGGCCTAACCCGCATGACTCTCGCGCTCAGGTCTGCGAGTGGACCCTGAACACTACCCCGCCACTATACGAACACCGGAGAGGGCAGAGTCTCTCGCGGTGCCGGGGTCGGTCTCCTTTGCGAATAACGCAAAGTGAAGCGACTCCGTTCATTGCACGCCTCTGCGTGCTTAGCCGCTGCCTTGCTAGGTGGCGCGACTCTCCGTGGACGCAGCTTCTGTGCCTGCCTCTGGCAGGCTCTCACTCACCTTTTACTTTATCTTCCCTCCACCAAATTGTCAACGTTTCTACGTAGATTCGGATGTGAGATGTGGGATGTGAGATGAATCATCGCAGAGCGCATAGCGCTTTAATCAGCAGACAGGAGGCAGCTGCCAGCAGGCCGCATTTTTTGTTGAGAGTATTGCATCAACTGCCAGCTGCTAGCTGCATGCCGCCAGCTGATAAAAGCTCTATGCTCCATGCCCACCCTAGTGCGCTTCATCCCAATTAGCCCCAATTCCTATATCCACCACCAAGGGAACCGCGAGGGATACCACTGATTCCATCTCCTGCTGCACCAGAGTTGCTACATCGCGAACATTGCTCTCCTCCACTTCAAAAACCAACTCATCGTGAACCTGCATGATCATCCAGGCAGGAAGAGATTTCTTCACTAACTCAGCGTCAATGCGAAGCATGGCCATTTTGATTATATCAGCTGCACTTCCTTGAATGGGCGTATTTATGGCAGTTCGCTCGGCAAACTGTCTGACATTGTAATTGCGGCTCTGCAGGTCTGGGAGGAATCTTTTGCGATTCAGCAAGGTTGTGACAAACCCCTGCTCACGGGCCAGCTTCGGGGTCTCTTCCATGTATGATCTAACTCCCCCGTACCTGTCAAAGTAATGTTCCATGATATT
>JAJDNB010000208.1 GCA_022340905.1 Deltaproteobacteria bacterium
TGAGTACAGCACAGCTCGTGAAAAGGACGATGATGTAAGTTCATTTATTGCCAACCTCACCCTCGAGCCAGTGGAGGACATGCTCAGTTTGAGTGTCTTCTACGACAGTGAACCTGGCGACGGCAGGCGTAACCAGACCATAGGCTCCGCTTTGACCCTGGATGTTTGGAAGTTCAGTTTGGACGGCGAATACATTACCGCCCTACAGAGAGAAAAAGGGGACAATGGAAAAGAAAACAAGGAGAGTGCCTGGGTTGCCGGTCTTGCTTTTCGGCCCTCTGAGTCAGTACCTGTGGAGTTTGTCGTCCGGTATGAAGATTTTGATGATGATATAAAGGGCAATCAGGATGAAATACTCGACGACCGATACGTGGCAGGATTAAGCTATCAATTTCTGGAATGGGCTACATTCTTTTTCGAGTATGATTACCTAAACTATGAGAAAGAAAAAGATAGCGACGCTGTAGACCACGCCTACGAGCTACACTTCCGTATTGGTTTAGCCTTTTAGCCCGAAGCCCCCCGCCCCCTTCAGCCCAATCTTTACCATTTCGTAGTGTTTTGACAATCTTACGGAGAGGGTCTGCTGATAAAAAACCCCGGAGCAGAACCCCGGGGTTTCGTTTGTTCCGGTCAGGCCCTTTACATCTTACCAGCTGTAAAACAAACCCGTGGCGATACGATAGGCATCATCGTCCTTTCTGTGTGGCGAAAAGCCCTCGTCAGCGAAAAAATATCCGACGGAGGCTTTCAGGGTGAGGCCGTCGACGATGCCCTGGGAACCGCGTAAATAGAAGGAGCCGCCCAGGCTGTCTCTCGTTTCATTGACGTTGCTGAGCGTAGCGTCAGCCGGCTGGCCGTTGCTGGTTCTAGAAGCAACTTTTTCGACAAACCCCATGTAAGCGCCACCAAACTGGATCAAAGTCTTGTCCAGAGGCTTGAAATCGGCGTGAGCGCCAATGGCCCAGATGTTGTTGAGACAGTAGCCGGCGTTGGTGCCGAAACCGGTGGCGGTAATGTTGTTGGTGTTGGCAACACCTAGACCACCATTGATGGTGGCGGTGTCGTCATCGAACCAGCCGGGGAAGATCACCTCGTCCATATTATAGGCGTTTCTCCCGGCGGGTGCGCCGGCAGTGGTGAAGGCCTTGGTATCACTGTTACCGAGCTTGTTTCCGCTGGCATAGTAGAAGTCGGCGCCAAGGGTGATGGTGTCTGTGGCGCTGTAAGTACCGCCGGCCATGAAGGCATAGCCTTTGAAGTCGCTGTCAGGAGAGGTCTGTTTGCTCTTGCCGGCGTTGAATGCCACGTCACCGTAGACGGAAAACACGTCAGAGCTGTAGTCGGTATCCAAACTGATGACGTAGAGGTCCAAGCTCTTGCCCGGGTCGGGGCTCGAGCCGGGGCGGGCAAGGCCATCGGTGTTGGCCCAATTGTCGTCGTTATTGATCCAGGCGAAGTTGAAGGCGGTGAAGAGTCCTACCGTGGTATAGTTCACCGCGAAGGCCCAGATGTCCACATCGTCCGCTGTGTCGGTAGGAGTAATCGTCGAATTGGGACTGATGGTGTTGTCGTCACCCAGGCGGGAGTAAAGGGCGGCGAAATACCACTCCCCGTACTTGTAAGCGGCGAAGATGCCGCTGGTGTCATCGTTGAACACCCAGGCGGGCTTGTCCAGCCGGGCACCGATGACACCGACCTTGATGTTCAGGGCGGTGTCGGGGACGATGAAATCGATGTAGGCGTTCTTGATCTCCATACCGTTATTGTCGGGCTGGTTGTTGGAGCTGCCGTCGGCGCTCAGGGAGCCCAGGCGACCGTTACCCCAGAAATCATCGATTTCAAACTTGGATACGGCCTTGAGATTCTCGCTGGCCACACCGGTGAAATAGAGCCGCATCCTGGTGTAAAACCAGTTGGTGTTATCGTCGTATTCACCGTGACTGTTTTGCTGCCCGTCGTGCTGATTGTTGGTGATGTAATATTTCTGGGCGAAGAGGCCGCCGAACTTGAGCTCCACGGCACCGGCAGGTAGCACCAGGGCAAAACCTGCCACCAGTGCTATCAAAACGATGAGTAGTCGTTTCATAAGCCTTTAACCTCCTTGTCTTGATCTCTTGTTCCCAATTTGTCCACTCACGGCTCTTAAGTTGATCAAACTGTGCCTCTCTTATTCACCACCTCCTTTTCATAATGAGAAGCAGCTCTTTTCCTCACAAAAAAACTCTCCCCCTGGATCTAAAGAGCTCACTGAAAAGGCACAAATGCTTTGACATTAGGTACGCCGATCGAACGTATGGATTTGAATGTTGGCTTTCCATTGAGGCCGGCCTACTTAGATGAGAAAGGCGAGATTCAAGAAATTTATTCGAAATCTTGTTCCCAATTTTTTCATTTGTAAAGGGGGAAATGAAAAAGTGAGGCTACATGCTGCAAATCTTACCAACTCTTAATGTTTTGACAATCTTTTGGTAAGGCCATCAGTTGTACTATCCAGAAAACTGGCCGCAATCACCAAACTTAAGTCTATTTAAAAAGCCACTGAATTTCCTCCCCTCGACGGGGGAGTACCTGATTTTCGGAAGGACACCAGTTACCAACCGGCGAACAAACAACCTGAGAAAGAAGGAGGACTGTCATGAAGGGAGCACGGAACATTGTTGGCAAGAAAGCATCTGGTGACGGAATCACGGGGGGAGCATCGTTGTTGGGTTTAACGATCATCCTGTTTATTGCTCTCCTAGGACTGGTCAGTACGCCTGCTTTGGCAAAAGGTCACGGCCATCATGTCGTACATCCCAGGGCCTGCAGCAAAACCGCAACGGCTGCCTTCCTCGCCTGCGAGAATGAGAAAAAAGACGATTACTGGATTGCCCAGGGCAATTGTTACTACACTGACGGTGAAGACCAGACCGACTGTTTCGCGGACGCGAAAAAGGACTACAAGGAGGCAAAGGGAGAGTGTCGGGATCAGCTCGATGCTCGTAAGGATCTCTGCGATGAGTTGGGCGAAGAGCCGTATGACCCAAAAATCATTCCTGCGCATTTTGTTGATCCGGAAGATATCGGTGGTGATGTTGATCCAAACCCCTATTTCCCGCTGGTGCCGGGCTCTAAGTGGTTATATAAAACTGTAGTTAGGGGAGAAGGGATTACGGAAACCAACACTGACGAAGTGCTGACGGAAACCGAGACGATCATGGACGTAGAATGCGTCATTGTTCACGATGTGGTGTATGAGGGCGATTCAACCAGCGAAGATGACATCCTCGAAGACACCTACGACTATTATGCCCAGGACGAAGACGGCAACGTCTGGTACTTCGGTGAATTTTCCCTGAGTTTCGAGGAAGACCTGCCCAGCATGGAGGGCTCCTGGCTATTTGGAGTGGACGACGCCAAACCGGGTATCATTATGTTTGCTAATCCGGAGGAAGGTGTCGTATACCGCCAGGAGTTCGCCCTGGGCGATGCCGAAGATTGGGCTAAATTGGAGAGCTTGAACGCAATAGTGCGTGGTGTTCCCTATGCAGATGGTAACTGTGGGGAAAACGACGAATGTTTGAAAACTTCGGAGGGCACGCCCCTTGAGCCTGACGTCATTGAGTACAAGTACTATAAGTCAGGTATTGGCACCGTTCTCGAGTATGCCCCTGACACCGGCGAGCGGACGCAACTTTATAGGTTTGCGCCTGGTTCCTAACCTAGGCTAGTAAGATGCCTGGCCTGCCAAAAAAGGCGGGTCTTGTTCCGAACTTCAGCGGATGCCCACAACTTCTTTGTAGGGAGCTAATCTGGGGAAGAATGGATACGTATCCGGAAATTCCGAGCCCTGGTTTCGGCCGGGGCTCGGGCTATTCCCGGGACTAGGGGGAACATTCAGACAATTTCTTGTGACTAATAGAAAAGATGTACACGAGAGGTTCACCTAAGTCTATCTATTTCATGTAATATTAATGATGAGTTGCAGCTCTTTAAAAAGTGTAATCCAACACATACCTAAACACGTCGGCATAGCTCTCTTCATCATCATCTTCACCTGCAATCTCGCGCAGGCAAGCAAAGCGAGCCTGCAGAATGTAGTTTTGGACAGCAAGGACAAGAACCTTACCCTTAGCTTCACCTTGGAACATGCCTTTTCCGAAGGAATGAAGGAGGTTATTCTCAGTGGAACACCTATCACTTTCACGTTTCTGGTTGAATTACGGGAGATCAAGGATTTTTGGATCGACAAGAAACTAGTCGATATAAAGATAGATCACATGCTGAAATACAACATTTTGAAAAAAGAATTCGTTATCAAACGATCATGGGAAATTGATGTGGTTTTGGTTACCAAGTCCTTTGACGAAGCCCAGAACTTGATGACCACAATTAGGGGGCTTCTA